>NZ_SRLV01000014.1:0-138806 GCF_006518205.1 Myxococcus sp. CA005
GGGCGGCCGTGGCGCGCAGGCGAGAGCGGGGGGAGGTGCTCATGGGGTACTCTTGAAAAACGAACGTTCGTTCATGTAGCTTCGGACCTGCGGTTCGACACGCTTCCTACCTGAATCTGGGGTCCGAACATGCCGTTGCTCCAGCTCGAGGAGCTCTCCCTCTACTTCGAGGAATCGGGTGAGGGCACCCCCGTGCTGTTTCTTCACGGGCTTGGCTCCTCTGGCCGGGACTGGGAGTCCGTGGCACCCAGACTGACGGGCCGCCATCGCGTCATCGTTCCAGATGCGCGGGGGCATGGCCGCAGCGGAAAGCCGCCGGGCGCCTATGGCGTGCCGCGCTTCGCCCGGGACATCGCCGGGCTGTGTGACGCGTTGGGGCTCACCGGCGTCCACGTGGTGGGCCTGTCCATGGGCGGGATGATGGGGTTCCAGCTCGCGGTGGACCGGCCGGAGCTGGTGCGCAGCCTGGTCATCGTCAACAGCGGGCCGGAGCTGGTGGCGCGCACGCTGCGCCGCAAGTTCGAGTTCGGCCTGCGCCTGACGCTGCTGAAGCTGCTGGGGCCCTCGGTGCTGGCGAAGGTCCTGGCGCCCAAGCTCTTCCCCAAGCCCGAGCAGGAAGCACTTCGTCAGCGCGCGCTGGAGATATTCAGCGCCAACGACCCGGACGCGTACCTGCGCGCGACGAAGGGGTTGGTGGGGTGGAGCGTCATGCGGCACCTGGGCGGCATCACCTGCCCGGTGCTGGTGCTCGCGTCCGACAGGGACTACACGCCCGTGTCCACGAAGCAGGCCTATGTGGACCTGCTGCCGAACGCGCGGCTCCAGGTGTTGAGTGATTCCGGCCATGCGTCACCGCATGACCAGCCCGACAAGGTCGCCGACGCAGTGGAGGCCTTCCTGGCCGGAGTCGAGGACGCCGCGGCGGATGCGCGGCAGCCGGGCTGAGCGCGGTTCCCCCACCCCGAAGGAGTCAGCCAATGAAGCGGAACGCTGTCACGTGCTCACGCACGGGGTTGTTGCTGCTCGCCGTCCTCACGCTCACCGCCGCGGCCCCCGCGCGCGCCGGCACCTGGGTCCATGGCATCGAAGGGACCCGGGGCTTCCAGCTCTGGGTGCCCACGGGTTACCAGGCGGACACGCCGCTGCCCCTGGTGGTGGCGCTGCACGGCTGCTTTCAGAACCCGAGCCAGTTCGCCGGCCTCTCGCGCCTCAACGAGAAGGCGGACGCCGAGAAGTTCCTGGTGCTGTACCCGAACCAGGCGACGTTCGCGAACCCCACGCAGTGCTGGAACTTCATGCTGGTGCTCAACCAGACGCGAGGCCACGGTGAGCCCGCGCTCGTTGTGGGCATGGTGGAGCAGGTGAAGCGGCACTACGCGGTGGATGCGCGCCGCATCTACGTGGGCGGCGTCAGCTCCGGCGCGGTGCTCACGGGGACGCTGCTGGCCTGCTACTCGGACGTGTTCGCCGCGGGGATGATTGGCGCGGGCGCCATGTACAAGGCGGCCACCACGATTTCGGGCACGGGCTTCGCGATGCTCTTCGGCAGCATCTACCACCCGGATGACCGGGGCCGGGACGCGTGGGTGTGCTCGGGCCGTCCGCGTCACACGGTGCCGGTGCTCGTCGTGCACGGGACGAAGGACAGCGTCGTCGACATCGTCAACGGCCGGCAGGCGACGCGGCAGTTCCTCCAGACCAGCGACTACGGCGATGACGGCGTGGCCAACGACAGCATCCGTCCGGTGGCCACGCAGGTGACGCGCGCGACGGTGCCCGGCGGGCGCGCGTACACGGTGGAGGACTACGTCTACGGCGGCTCGCTGGTGGCGCGGCACATCGAAATCCAGGGGATGGACCACGCCTGGCCCGGCGGGGATTCGCGCTATCCCTTCGCCGACCCGTCCGGGCCGGACGGCACCTCCATCATGTGGGACTTCTTCCGGCAGCACACCCGGAACTGAGGCCCGCGCGCGTCAGTGTTGGTGGCCCATGCGCACCTCGACCTCGGGGTGTGCCTGGGCGAACGCGCGCAGCTTCTTGAAGCTCACCGTGGCCCGGTCCGCGTCGTTGTTGAACGAGCCGGGCTCCACGTCGTGCTCCCAGCCCCAGCGGGTGTGGCTGACGTCCCCCGCGAGCAGCACCGGGCCCTTCGTGGAGCGCACCAGGTACGCGGTGGTGCCGGGCGTGTGGCCGGGCAGCCAGAGCGCCCACACGGAGCCGTCCCCGAAGATGTCCACCGCGCCGTCGAACAGGCCGGCGTCCTCCCGCGCGTAGGTCCACTCCGACAGCGGCGGCTTGCCGGCCAGGGCCCGGTCGCTGTTGCCCTGGACGACGAGGTTCACGAAGGCGCGGTCGGAGGCCTCACCCGGCCCGGTGTAGACGGGTGTCCCGGCGGGCACGTCCGCCATGCCGGTGATGTGGTCCAGATGCAGGTGCGTGAGGAACACGCCCGCCAGCGGCTGTTGCTGCTTCGCCAGCCACTCCCCCAGTGGGGCGTGCACCGTCATCTTCTCCATGTTCATCGCGCTGGCGACGAGCCCGCGCATGGCGGCCTTCTCCGGCGCGTCTCGCAGCGCCGTCTCCACGCCGGTGTCGACGATGAAGAGCCCTTTCTCCGGGTGGCGGAGGGCGTGGAAGAAGACCTGGACCGGCTCATCCCCGTCCTCCAGGCCCGCGCGCTTCGCGGTGGGGTGGTCCAGGTTGATGAGGCCGCCGCGCTCCACGGCCCAGTCGCAGGAGACGACCGTCTCCAGCTCCACGGGGCCGGGTTGCGTCAGCATTGGTAGCAGCTCCGACGAAGGGCGTGCCTTGCCGAGCGCGGAGGGCTGCACGCCATGTGAGGTGACGGCGCAGCCCGTGAGGGCGGCGGTGGCGAGCATGGTGGCGAACGAGAGGGCAAGGGAACGGTTCCGCATGGTGGGGCTCCTGCACGTCGAGACAGGCGCAAGGTAGCGATGCGAGAATGGATGGAAAATGGCGATTCAGGCATGAGGTCATGCATTCATGGATATCTCCTGGGATGACGCGCGGCTGTTCCTCGCCATCGCGGAGACGGGCAGCTTCAGCGGGGCGGCGCGGCAGCTCCGCATCGGTCAGCCCACGGTGAGCCGGCGGCTGGCGGCGCTGGAGTACGCGGTGGGCGCCTCCTTGTTCCGCCGGGGCGTGGACGGCGCGGTGCTGACGGCCGCAGGCGAGCGGCTGGTGCTACCGGCCAAGAAGATGGCGGAGTGGGCCGGAGAGCTGCACCGCGCGGCGGAGTCGTCGGACACGTCGCCTCGCGGCCTGGTGCGGGTGACGGCGGCGCCGTACATGTGCTTCGACTTCCTCGCGCCCTTCTCGGGCGCGGTGGCGAAGAAGCACCCGGGGCTGCGCTTGGAGGTGCTCTCCGGGATTCAGTACCTGGACCTGGGGCGCGGCGAGGCGGACCTCGCGCTGCGGGCCCGGTGCCCGCCGAACGCGGACTTGAAGCGCGTGTATGGGGTGCAGATTCGCAACGCTGTCTTCGTGGCGAAGTCGCTCAAGGCGAAGCTGCCCAAGCGGCCCACGCTCCAGCAGATTCCGTGGGTGGCCTGGGCGCCGCCGTTCGATGCGACGCCGCCCAATCCCCAGTTGGAGTCCATCATCCCCGGCTTCTCGCCCGTGTTCACCGCCGACAACTACCTGGTGATGCTGGCCGCCGCCGAAGCGGGCGTGGGGGCCATGGTGCTGGGCGACCTGCGGCACCGCTTCGTGCGGGAGCGGAGCCTCGTGCCGCTCGACCTGGACCTGGGGCCCTATGCCACCAGCGAGCTGCACCTGGTCTGCGCGAAGTCCGCGCTCGACATACCGCGTGTGCGGAAGGTTTCGGAGCTGCTGGTCGAGGAGCTGGAGCAGGCGAAGAAGCGGTGACCCGCCGCATCCGCCCCTCGGGTTGCGATGGCCTGTCGCGCGTGTTCACGGTAATCCAGGGGGCACCGGGCATCGTCCCCAGGAGGACCTTCACCATGACTGAACGCAACGCCATTGCCGCCGGTTTCCTCACGCACGAAGTCACGAACCAGCCTCCGCCGCTCGAGTACGACGCGTGGACGACGGACACCGTGCTCCGCGAGGTGGTGGCCCGGGAGGGCGGCGGCTGGGCGGAGGCCGACCTGGCGAAGTACGGCCCCGTGGTGGGCGGGGAGATGCAGCAGTTGGCGTTCCTCGCCAACGAGAACAAGCCCAAGTTTCGGCCCTTCGACCGCTATGGCAACCGCCGCGACGAGGTGGAGTTTCATCCCGCGTACCACCGGCTGATGGAGCTGGGCATGGCCCACGGCGTGTCGGGTTTCGCCTGGCGCAACGAGGACAAGCCCGGCGCCCACGTGGCGCGCATGGCCCTCTTCTATCTGCACAACCAGGCGGACAACGGGACGAGCTGCCCGCTCACGATGACGTACGCGTCGGTGCCCGCGCTGCGCCACCAGCCGGAGGTGGCGATGGAGTGGCTGCCGCGCGTGAGCTCGGCGTCCTACGACAGCCGCTTCATCCCCGCCGCGCAGAAGTCAGGCGCCACCATTGGCATGGGCATGACGGAGAAGCAGGGTGGCTCCGACGTGCGCACCAACACCACCAAGGCGCACCGCTTGGGTGAAGGCCGCGGGCCCGGTCAGCCCTACGCGCTGGTGGGCCACAAGTGGTTCTTCTCCGCGCCCATGAGCGACGCCTTCCTGGTGCTGGCGCACGCGGAGGGGGGCCTGTCGTGCTTCCTGATGCCGCGCTTCACGCCGGACGGCGCGCTCAATGCCATCCGCGTCCAGCGGCTGAAGGACAAGCTGGGCGACTGGAGCAACGCCAGCTCGGAGGTGGAGCTGCACGGTGCCTACGCGGTGATGGTGGGCGCGGAGGGCCGCGGTGTCCCCACCATCCTGGAGATGGTCGCGCTGACGCGGCAGGACTGCATGATTGGCTCCAGCGGGCAGATGCGTCAGGCGCTGGTGCAGGCCATCCACCACACGCGCCACCGCGTGGCGTTTGGCAAGCGGCTCATCGACCAGCCGCTGATGCGCAACGTGCTGGCGGACCTGGCGCTGGAACTGGAGGCCCATGTCGCGCTCACCGGGCGCGTCTCCCGCGCGGTGGACGCCACGCCTCGGGACGAGAAGGAGGCCGCGTTCTGCCGCATCGCCACGGCGGTGGGGAAGTACTGGGTGTGCAAGCGCACGCCGTCCTTCGTCAACGAGGCGCAGGAGTGCCTGGGCGGCGCGGGCTACGTGGAGGAGACGAACCTGCCGCGCCTGTACCGGCAGGCCCCGCTCAACTCCATCTGGGAGGGCAGCGGCAACATCCAGTGCCTGGACGTGCTGCGCGCGGCGTCGCGCGAGCCGGCCAGCCGGGAGGCCCTCTTCGCTGAGCTCCTGGCCGCGCAGGGCGGGCACCCCGCCTACGACGAGGCCACCGCGCGGCTGGGCAAGGAGTTGGCCAACACGGACTCGCTGGAGGTGCGCTCGCGCACCATCGTGGAAGGGCTGGCGCTGGCGCTCCAGGCGTCGCTGCTGATTCGCGCGGGCAACACCGCCGTGTCGGATGCCTTCTGCGAGTCCCGCCTGGGCGGAGCGCATGGACAGACGTTTGGCACGCTACCGGCCCACGCTCCCATGCAGATGCTCATCGAGCGCGCCTTCTCCGAGGGCGCGAAGTGATGGAGCCCGTCGCCAAGGTGGCGCATCGGAAGCCATCCGCCCGTTCGTGATAGGAGGACACCCCATGTCCAATCTCCAGGGAAAGACGCTGTTCATCACCGGTGCCAGCCGTGGCATCGGCAAGGCCATTGCCCTCCGCGCTGCCCGGGATGGCGCCAACATCATCATCGCCGCCAAGACGACGGAGCCGCACCCCAAGCTCCCCGGCACCATCTACACGGCGGCGGAGGAAATCGAGAAGGCCGGTGGCAAGGCGCTGCCCTGTGTCGTGGACATCCGCGACGAGCAGCAGATTGCCGCCGCCGTGGCCAAGGCGGTGGAGACCTTCGGCGGCATCGACATCCTGGTGAACAACGCCAGCGCCATCAGCCTCACGGGCACGCTCGAGACGCCAATGAAGCGCTTCGACCTGATGCACGGCATCAACACGCGCGGCACGTTTGCGTGTTCGCAGGCGTGTATCCCGTACCTGAAGAAGGCCAGCAATCCGCACATCCTCAACAACTCGCCGCCGCTCAACATGGAGGCGCGCTGGTTCGCGCCCCACGTCGCGTACACCATGGCGAAGTTCGGCATGAGCATGTGCGTGCTGGGCATGGCGGAGGAGCTGCGCTCGGACGGCATCGCGGTGAACGCCATCTGGCCGCGCACCGTCATCGCCACCGCGGCGGTGCAGAACCTGCTGGGCGGGGAGGAGACCATCCGCGGCTGCCGGACGCCGGAAATCATGGCGGACGCGGCCTACGCCATCCTCACCAAGCCGAGCCGCGAGTTCACTGGCAACTTCTGCATCGACGAGGAGGTCCTCCGCGGCGTGGGCGTGACGGACTTCGACAAGTACCAGCTGGTGCCCGGGGCGGAGCTGCTCCCGGACTACTTCATCTGAGTCTGTGTCGCCCCAGCCCATCCTCGCGCGCGGAGTTGCTGGAGCCCGCGCGCGGGCGTGGCCCGCTGTTTGTCAGGCGCGGGAACGTCGGGCAGTCTCCCGCGGCCATGCACGAGCCTCGCCTCTCCGAGTTGCGCGACGAGCTGTCCGGTATCCACCACGATGCCCGCGTCCGCAGGATGGTGGAGCTGGGGCGCCTGGCGCCGACGAACCCTGGCGTCCGCGAGTTGCTTGGGGTGCTGTCTCAAGGGGATGCCTTCGAGCGGTACCTCGCCCTGTGTGCCCAGTTCACCTGGCGCGATGGGGGGCAGGTGCTCTCCGCCACCACCGATGCGTCCGCTCGTGTTCGTTCTCTGGCCTTCCGACTGGTGCCCCTGGCCTGTGACGACGCCCAGGCGCTGGAGACCCTGAAGATGGCGTGCGCCGTTCGCCGCCAGGAGGGACTCCTCTGGGGGTTCATGAAGACGCGGCGGCAGGCCGTCATCGATGCGTATCTCGACTGGCTGGCCACCTGCACGGGCGTGCCTGACTTCGCTGATGCCGTCCCCTTGGCGACGTCCGAGGGCATTCGCCGTCACCTCCCCAGCGCACTGGCGCGCCCCAGTGTGCGCTTCTGGAGTCGGATGGCGCACAACGCCCCCGGCATCCTCGCGGAGGTCTTCGCCGCACGTTTGAGGGCCGTGACGGGCGAACCCGATCCGGTGACGCGCATGTACCTCAACGCGTACCTGCATCGCATCGCTGACCAGGCCCCCGACGCGGCCTTGGAGTTGTTCGAGCTGCTGCTCTCCCGCCGCATCCATCCCGATGCCTATGACTGGCATTGCCTGGTGCTCCATCGGCCCGAGGCCGCCGTGTCGCTGCTCCAGCGGCACGAGCACGCGTTCCCCTTCGAGGGGCAGTTTGCCCGCGCCGCCGCGCGGTTGAGCATGGACTCGCTCGTGTGGCTCGTTCGTCATGCTCCCAGCTCACTGGGGGATGCGAAGACGCTGCTCCCCCGGCTCTCCGAGACCGCGCGCCGCGTCGTCGTCGAGGCGTGGTGCGCCACGGTGGATGTGGCGCCGGTCTGGGGGACGGAGCTGCTCCGCTCCATTTCCGATGTCCGCGAACGGGAGCGCGTCCATGCCCGCTGGAGCGTCGCCGCGAGGAACAGCGATGGCGTCATCGCACTGGAGACGGTGACCGCGCTGCCCATCGATTTGCGTGAGCGCGAGGCGCGCCGGCATCTCCACGAGGTGGTGGCCCTGGGCTCCCGGCCCGAGCAACGCATGAGGTACGCATGCCTGCTGCCGTGGGATGAAGCGGAGGCGGCGCTCAAGGGATACATCGGTCACCCGGATGCCAGCGTGCGAGGCATGGCGTTGGCGTCGCTGTTGGCCATCCCCGGGCTGCGTCCGGACGAGCCCGCCTTGGTGGACCGTGCCCTGCCGCTGGCGTTGGCGCGCAAGAACGAGCAGGACCCCGTGCGGATGCTGATGCTGGGCGCGTTCGTGCGGTGGCCTCGCCGCGTGTGGCGCCGCGAGCACACCGAGGCGGTGGGCCGGATGTTGCGCGACGCGCTGGACGCGGCCGACCTGTCCTATCAGACGGCGGAGTTCGCGGAGACGTTGCTGCTGCGCACCTTCGCCAGGGCCCCCGAATGGGGGGCGACGTGGCTGGCCACCCTCCTCAAGGAGCGTGGTCGGCTCTTCAACGCTCGCGTGGGCGAGTACCTCACCGATGACGAGGTGCGCGCCGCCGCGCCCCAGCTCCTGGACATTGCCCGGGGATGGGCTCAGCGCGAGCGGGGCGGGCCGCTGCTCGAGTTGGTGAACAGCCTGGGCGCTCGTGTGAGTCTGGTCGCGGGACTGCAGGAACTCATTGTGTCCATGCGGGAGGAGACGCCCTGGCCCTTGCTGGCGCTGGGGATGGCCCAGTGGCAGTCCAAGCACGACCGCGCGGGCTTCGAAGCCACCGTGGGCGCCACGGTCCGGCGGTTCCTCGACCTGGGGTGGTTCTCCGAAGTCATCGCGTTGGCCCACTCGGAGGATGCGGCGCGACCGCTGCATCCCGAGCTGAGCTCCGGACTGAAGCGGGTCGCGCTTCGCCTGGGAAAGGAGGCGCACTCCGCCCTGGTGGTGCTCCGGCGACAGGCGTGGGCCGCCTTCGACGGCTTCCTGCCCGAGCTGCTCAAGGCCGATGCCAGCGTCATCTGCTTCCCGGTCGTGAACACGTACCTGCATCGGCGCAGGCAGGAGCTGCTGACGCCCTACCTGAGCGCGCCCGTCATCACCGGTCGTTTCTCGACGGAGAAGACGGGTTGGTTGCTGGCGTTCGATGACCGCGGTTTCTTCCGGTGGACCGCGCGGCAGAGCGCCCTCTACTCGCACGCGGTCTGCCGGCTGGTCGAGGACCCGGAGCGAGACACGCCGACGTTGCTCTGGGGTGTCTCGACACTCGCGGCGTTGACCTGGGGGACGATGGAGGGACTATGCACCCGGGTGGACGACGCGCGGCCCGTGGTGCGGGAGAGGGCCATCCGGGTGCTGGGCCGGTGCGACCAGGGGCAAGGCGTGACCACGCTGCTGCGCTGCCTGGAGGATGCCCGTGCGCGCATCGCCATCTATGGCCTGCGCCGTGCCTTCAACGGCATGCCTCCCGCGCGCGTGCTGTCCCTGCTGGCGGGCGTCCCCCTCACCAAAGTCACCGTGGCCAAGGAGGTCGTGCGCCTGCTGGGGGAGCTGCGCGTGGAGGCCGCCTACGAGCGGCTCCTGGAGTTGGGCGGAATGAGCCTGCATCGGGACGTGCGCATCGCCCTGCTGCGCGCGCTCTGGGACCACCTGGAGCGCGAGCCCACCTGGGCCGTCTTCGCCCGCGCTGCGGAGGACCCTGATTGGGTGGTGGCTTCACGGCTGGGAGACATCCCCGCGAACCGCCTCACCGAGACCTCCGACCGCAAGCTGTCCGCGCTGCTCGGGCGGGTGCTGGCTCGCCCCGAGCCGGAGGCGCGCATTGGCCTGCTTTCGCGCGCGGCGTATCTCCCCGTCAGGGATGTGGAGCGCGCCTTCCTTGATGCCTGTGGGGCTCGGCTGACGTCGCCATACGATGAAGAGGTGAGCTGGGCGATGAGGGCCCTGCTCCATCGCTCCAACGAACGCGACCTGGAGCGGCTGGAGGGCATGTTGGAGGCGGTGGCTTTGGACCGACGCGCACTGAACACCGCGGTGACGCAGTTGCTGGCGGTGGAGGTGAAGTCCCGCGCCAGCTACATGCAGGCGGCGCGCGCGGCAGAGCGGGTCCTCTCCCGGGACAGTCGTCTGGCGCCGCTGTACATCCAATGTGTGATGGCGGCACGGTCACCGCTGGAGTTGGCTGAAACGCTGGTCCAGATGGGGGAGGCAGGCCTCCTCCATGCGGATGCCCTGGAGGCGTGCCGTCTCGTCGTGAGCATGTTGCCCAAGGGTGAGCTGGAGGCGATGGAGGCCCGGTTGAGCGCGAGCGCGAGCGCGGAGGCTCGGCGCGTGGCTGTCTGGTGCCTGGTGCACGACGCGGCGCCGGGGCGCGGATGGACGCCCGAGCGGCTGGGCCGGCTGGCGCGGCTCCAGCAGGACGCCTCGCCGTTGGTCTCTGGCGCCGCACAGGCCATCTTCCCGCCACGGGAGCAGGCCTTTTCGCTCAAGGTACCTTCCAAGTCCAAGTAGCTCCCCGTGGCCCGGCGCCACCTTGAGGCCTCCGCGCTCACCGCATGGGAGCCCGCGAGGGCGGCGCCGGGGCCCAGGCATCCGCCGTCAACGCCTGCCTGCTCGCCCATCCCGGCGCACGCCGTTCCCATTCGCCCATCGGGGCAGGTGCGATAGGTAGAGGAGCCACATGGACATGCGGCACCTCCGAATCCTCCTGCTGTCGGCGCTGGGGCTTCTCGCCTCGGCCTGTCCGAGCCCCACCCGCGCCCCCGTCACCAGGCCCGAGGACGCGCTCATCCGCCTGTCTCGCAAGATGGAGCCCCGGGACGACGGTGACGTCGCGTCCCTGCGGACCGCCGTCGCCGAGAGCCTCGTGTGGCTGCGGAGCCGTCCGTCCGACCAACGCTTCATCTACGGCGCGCGGCAGGTCTCCATCGCCGAGCTGCGGACCGCCCTGGAGCGCCTGCACGCGCGGCTTCGCGAGGACCTCACGCCGGAGGCGCTGTGGGCCCTGGTTCTGGAGGACTTCGAGCCGCTGGAGGCCGCCGGAGGCGAGGACGGCCAGGTGCTCTTCACCGGCTACTACGAGCCGACCATCGAGGCGAGCCTGACGCGCACGGACGTGTACAACGTGCCCATCCACGGGCCTCCGTCCGACTTGATTGAGGTCCCGCTGGAATCCTTCGCGGAGCGCTTCAAGTCAGAGCGCGTCTTCGGCCGGCTCGACGGGCGGAAGGTGGTGCCGTACTGGTCGCGCGGGGACATCCGTGGGGGGCGGCTCAGCGGACGGAAGCTGGAGCTGGCGTGGGCCAAGGACCCGGTGGCGCTCTTCTTCCTGGAGGTGCAGGGCAGCGGTTCGTTGCTCCTGCCGGATGGGAGCCGGCGCCGCATCGGCTACGCCGCGTCGAATGGGAAGCCGTACCGCAGCATCGGCTCGCTGCTCATCCAGGAGGGCGCCATCCCCAAGGAGGAGATGTCGATGCAGGCGCTGCGCGCGTGGCTGGCCGCGAATCCGCAGCAATGCCACCGGGTGCTCGACCACAACGAGTCCTACGTGTTCTTCCGCTTCCTCAACACCGCGTCGGTGGGGTCGCTCGGGCGGCCGGTGACGGCGGGGCGCTCCATCGCGACGGACGCGCGGCTGTTTCCCAAGGGCGGCCTGGCCTTCATCCACACCGAGCGCCCGGTGCGCATGGCGGACGGCTCCGTGCAGTGGAAGCCGCTGTCGCGCTTCGTGCTCAACCAGGACACGGGCGGGGCCATCCGGGGCGCGGGTCGGGTGGACGTCTTCTGGGGCGCGGGCCCGCAGGCGGAGCTGGCGGCGGGGATGATGAAGCAGAAGGGGCGGCTGCTCTTCCTCGTCCCCCGGCCCGGCCGCGCCGCGCCCCTGGTGGCGCCGGTGTCCGTCACGCCTCCGAAGTAGCGGCCTTCAAGGTCAGGCAGCCCGCGTGTGCGGCCAGGATGAAGTCGAGCGGACTGGGGGCGCCATTGCGGCCACCCAACTCCATGGGCTCGTCCATGAATATCTTGAAGGCGCCCGCGTCGGTGATGCTGCGCGCCATGCTCTCTCCGACGGTACGGACCTCTCCGGTATACAGTGGGCTTTCCATCGCGGGGTTCTCCTTGTGAGAGGAAATACGACCCCCCATGTGAGTCCTGGTTGCCGCCGCGCGCGACTGCCCTGCGGGACGAGGGAGCGGGGCCTGGCACGAGAGCGGGGAGGGGAGCAGGGGTTTCCGCCCACCACCGAGAGACGCAGGTGGCACGCATGCGCCCAAACCGGGCAGTATGGCGCCCGTCTCCCTTGTCACGGGTGGCCTGTGCACACCCTGCCCGGCGCGGATGCCGGTGTGGCACCGTGGGGAGAAGACACGAGGCACCTGGGATGAGCAGCGACGTGGCGGAAACGAAAGACGGAGTGGTTCTTCTCGACTATGCGCAGCTCGTGGCGGGCGCGGACCTGAGCGCCGCCATCGAGCGCGCCTACGGGCATGACGGCATTGGCCTGCTCGTCGTTCGGGGCATCCCCGGGCTGGCCGAGCTGCGCGACAACCTGCTGCCCCTGGGCTTCCGCTTCGCCGCGCTGCCCACCGAGGTGAAGGACCGCTACGTCCACGCGCGCAGCAGCTACTCGTTCGGCTGGAGCCACGGGAAGGAGCTGCTGCGCCCCGGCCAGTTCGACGAGTTCAAGGGCTCGTACTACAACAACCCGCAGTACGACGTGCCGCACACCGACGCGGAGCTCATCGAGAAGCACCCGGAGAACTACCACCCCAACGTGTGGCCGGACGCGGACTTCCCGGAGCTGCGGCCCGCCTTCATGGCGCTGGGCCAGCGGATGGTGGACGTGGGCGTGCTGGTCGCCGGGCAGTGCGACAAGTACGTGCAGGCCAAACTGGGCAGCCGCCTGGCACCGGACGCGGCGCTGGCGAAGACGATTCGTGATTCGCGCACGTGCAAGGCGCGGCTGCTCTACTACTTCGCCATCAACGAGGACGCGACGCCGCGCACGCGCGACTCGTGGTGCGGCTGGCACAGCGACCACGGCTCGCTCACGGCGCTGTGCCCGGCCATGTACTTCGAGGCCGAGCCGGGCGCGGCGGAGCCGGCGCGCAAGGACATCCCGGTGCCGGACCCGGAGGCGGGCCTGTACGTGCGCACGCGGTCCGGCGAGGAGCGCAAGGTCGTCATCCCGAAGGACAGCCTGGCCTTCCAGATTGGCGAAAGCTCCCAGATTGTCACCGGCGGGCTGCTGCGGTCCACGCCGCACGCGGTGCAGGCGCTGGCCCATCCGGCCAGCCGCAACATCTCCCGCGCCACCTTCGCGGTGTTCATGCAGCCGGACAATGACATGCACCTGCGTCCGCCGGAGGGCGTGGACCCCGCCGAGCAGAAGGTGGGCGCCTTCCAGCCTGGAATGACTTTCGGCGATTTCGCCAAGGCGACGTTCGCGAAGTTCTACAACCCCTACGCGTAGCGTGCTCCGCCCACACGGACATCCTGCGCCGTTGACCTGAATGGAGAGGAGACACCCCATGCGAGCTCTTGGATTGGCGGTCGTGCTTTCAATGGCCGGGGTGCCGGTGGCGGCGGAGGCGGCTTCGCTCCGTTGTGGCCAGGCGCTGGTGGCGGATGGGGCGCTCAAGACCGAGGTGCTCGCCAAGTGTGGGGAGCCAGCGGCGAAGAACTTCCGCACGGTGACGGACTCGGCGGGCTCGGTGACGCCGGACAGGAACACGGGGGGCGTCACGACGGAGCGGCGGTCCGTCACCCGGGAGTACGAGGAGTGGACCTACAACTTCGGGCCGCGCCGCTTCATGCAGGTGGTGACGTTCGAGAACGGCCGCCTCATCGACGTGCAGAGCGCGGGCTACGGCAGCGAGTAGCCGGGCCGGGATGTGCCACCCGGACGGAGAGTGATAGCCTCCCGGTTCCACTGCTGGAGCTGGGGGCCGTTCAATGATGCACGGGTTTCGCTGGGGCATTGGCCTGAGTGCCATGGCGGCGGTGCTCGGAGGCCTGGGCATGTGGCGCGCGGAGCGGGCGGCTCAGCCGGTGCTCGTGGAGGTGCCCTTTCCGGAGTTCGCGCAGCTCCCCGCCCTGCCGCCGCTCCCCCTGCCGCCACCGACGATGGATGGCGCGGCGGATTCGATTCAGGTCCGGGCCGTCTCCCAGAGCAGCGGTGCGCCGCTGGCGGGCGCTCGGGTATCCCTCCTCCGAGGGTTGTTCGCGTCCGGCCTGGGAGAGCGGTTGCCCGACGAGACAGCGCTGACGGACGCGTCGGGCGTGGTGAGCTTCATGGCGCCTGGCGCGGGCGTGATGACCGTCTGTGCACGGGGGGCCGGTCACGCCGAGCGCTGTGAGCGGGACGTGGGCGTGGTCGCCGGGGGCTCGCTCGTCGTGGAGCTGAAGCTTCCGCCAGGGGCCATCGTGGAGGGGCAGGTCCTCCTGCATGACGGGACGCCGGCGGAGGGTGTTCGGCTGGTCGCGTCCGGTGACCCGATGTTGCTGGAGATGACGCCTGTCTGGGCCACGACGGATGCACAGGGGCGCTACACGCTGGATGGCGTGACGCCGGGCTACCCCGTCGGCATGACGCCTTTCTCCCCCGAGGGAGAGGGGCTCCACCGGTCCGTGGGCGCGGAGCTGGCCGCCGGCGAGGTGCGGCGGTTCGACTTCCAGCTTGGCGCGTTCGTCCCGGTCACCGTCAAGCCGGTGATGGGGCGCCGGCGTGGGACGGACTCGGTGGAGTCCGTTCACGTGAATGTCCAGCTCCAGCCCCAGCAGGACGGCACCTTCACGGGCATCACTGAGTCGGGGCGCCACTCCGTCTCCGTGTGGGGCCGCCGGAACGGGCGGGCGGTGTCGGCACGGAAGGACGTGACGCTGGCGCCCGGTGCTCCGGCGGTCATCGCGTTCCCCTTCTCCGCGCTCGAGGAGGGCGGAAGGGTGTGGCAGCTGTACTCCAGCGACCCTGGCGAGTTCGAGGTCTCCGGTCGCGTCTTCCTCCCGGACGGCACGCCGGTGAAGGGGGCCTGGATTGGGTCGCAGAAGCCCGGTCCACGGGGGCGGAGGTGTGGCAACTCGGCCGAGGACCACGCGCAGGTCCGCTTCGATGGCCCCGAATTCGTGGTGACGCCCCGGGTGGGCGCGGGGCGAATCTTCGCGTGGCTGCCGGATGGCCGCGCGGGCAGCGCCGTCGTCCGAGGCGGGAAGGGGGAGCGTGTGTCCGTCGACATCCACCTGGAGGAGACGGGCGCCGTCGCCGGGATGATGGATTTCGGGGACGACCACCTCTGGGGCTACCGCGAGGAAATCACCGTCAACCATGAGTGGGTCGGTGCGTCGCACTACACGTTGTTGGACGGCCGCATCTTCGTGCCGGGGCTGAAGCCGGGTCGACACGTGCTGCGCACCTCTCTTGGGACGGTGGAGTTCAACGTCAACGCCCGCGAGGTGACGAACGTGGGCGTGTTGAGACGGCCGCCGGAGCCGGAGGCCGCGGTCTCTGATTCAGAGGCCGCGGCCTCGGAGCCGTGAGTCGCTGCGCGACTACCGCGCCGCCTTCCGCAGCTCGTCGTCGATGATGGCGCGGAAGTGCTCCACCGGCCGGGCGCCCGTCACCGGACGGCCGTTGATGAAGAACGTGGGCGTGCCCGTGGCGCCCACGCGCATGGCCTGGGCGACGTCCGCGGACACGTGCGCGTCATGCTTGCGCGAGTCCAGCGCCGCGTTGAAGCGGCCCACGTCCAGGCCCACCTGCCGCGCGTAGTGCTCCAGCGACGCCCGGTCCAGCTTGCGCTGATTGGCGAAGAGCACGTCGTGGAACTCCCAGAACCTGCCCTGCGCGTGCGCCTCCATGGCCGCCTCCGCCGCCACCTGTGCGTTCGCGTGCTGCGCCAGGGGCTGGTGCTTGAAGGCCACCCGCAGCTTGCCGGGGTACGCGGCCTCCAGCGCCTTCATTGTTGGCACCACGCGGGCGCAGAACGGGCACTCGAAGTCCGAGAACGCCACCACCGTCACCGGCGCGTTGGCCGGGCCCCGAGTCGGCGCGGTGCCCACGTCCACCTGCTGGATGGCCGGCTCCTCGGGCATCATCTGCTCCATGGGCGGGCTGTCCTTCCCTGCGGAGATGGTGCGCGCGTAGACCTCCGTCGGCCGCACGCCCGTCCGCACCAGGGCCTCCGCCTTGCTCAGCTCCTCGTCCACCACGCCCGTGAAGACCTCCAGCGGCTGGGCCCCGCTGATGAAGCGGCCATTCACGTAGAAGGCCGGCGTGCCGGTGGCGCCCAACCGCATCGCCAGCGCTTCGTCCTGGCGGATGCGCTCCGCCAGCCGCGGGTCCGCGCGGTCCTGGTTCCAGCGCGAGATGTTCAAGCCCACCTTCATGGCGTAGCGCTCCATGTCGGCCTCGCTCAGCGCCCGCGGGTTGGCGAAGAGCGCCTCATGCATCTCCCAGAACTTGCCCTGCTCACCCGCCGCCAGCGCCGCCAGCGCCGCCGGCCGCGCGCGCGGGTGGTTGGCCAGCGGGTGGTGCTTCATCACCACGCGCAGCTTGCGGCCATAGCGCTCCTGGAGTTGCTTCACCGTGCCGTTCGCACGTGAGCAGAACGGACACTCGTAGTCGGAGAACTCCACCAACGTGACGAGCGCGTCCTCCGCTCCCGCCGTCGGTGAGTCATTGACCGGCACCTTGTAGACGGTGGGCGAAATCGGCGCACGCGGACGCGCGCCGGGGGCGGGGGCCTTCGCCGCGAGGTTGGCCGCGTGGGCCGTTCCCGTGGCCAGTTCGGTGGGACGCGCCAAGCGCCCTCCCGCGAAGCCCAACGCCAGACCGACACTCAGGCTCACCCAGACAGACGACTTGGACATGGTGTTCTCCAGGAAAAGACACACCCGTGGCGCCGCGGTCCGCCGCGTGACACCACCGGACCAGGCTTGCTCAGGCCCGGCGCCCAAGGAGTGACGCGAGGCGATTGGGAGTTTCAGCGCGGCCTCGAAGAATTTCCGCGCCGCTGACGGTCCCCATGGGGGCAGGCGGTGGCCCGCCAGGTGGGTGGCTCCCTCTGCGCATCCTGGCCGGGCCGGTGGTTGTCCGTCACCCGGCAGGCCCCAACTTTGAAACGGAAAGGAGGTCAGGGCCTCATGCTGCGCAAGGCAATCTTGTGGGTGTTGGGCATCGCGGGGCTGTCCATTCTGCTCTGTGGTGGCGTGGTGACGGCACAAGGCACACAGCAGGTGCCCGCGCGGACGGAGCAGGTGCCAACGGGACAGGCCCTGACTTCGACGGACGCCGCGGCGCTCCAGCGCGAAGTGGACCAGCTCCGCGCCGAGCTGTTGCAGCTCCGCCAGGAGGTGACGCAGCTTCGGGGGCAAGTCACGGGCACGGGCGGCGCGGGCATTCCTCCAGGCGCGAGGGTGGTGAGCCCTCGGCGGGACACGGCTGACCAGCAGGACACGGGCACGGGAGGCACGGGGGCCGCGGGTGTCGTCAATGACGTGCCACCCGAGGGCTCGGGCGTGCCGTCGCCTCCGGGGACGGCCGCGGTGGATGCCGTCTATACCGGCGTGGTGCGCTCCGTGGGCGACACGGAGGTGGCCATCGCCATCGGGGACGGTCCGCCGCTGACGCTGCGTGTGGACCCTCGGACGCGGGTGTTCCGGGACGGGCGCAATATCGCCTTGCGGAAGCTCGAGCCCGGCGAGCACGTCCGCGCAGTGGTGAACCTGCTGGATGAAGAGCGGACGATGGAGATTTCCGTGCTCCCCTCCACTCCGGCTGGGAAGTGAGGTGCCAGGCCCATCCACGCTTCGTCAGTCGCACGCCCGATGCTCGTCCCCGGGGGGGAGGTTCCCATCATGTCTGCTTACGACCGTTACCGTGCACTCCTGAACAAGCTGCGGCTCGTCCGCGCCCGGCACCCTGAAGGCGACTCACCCGAGGAGGACGGTCTGCTCGACGACATGGATGAAGTCTGGATGGAGATGAGCGAGGGCGAACGCTCTGCCATCGCCACCGAAAGAGCCCGGGTGCTGGGCCTTCCCAAAGCCCAACCCGCGGACTCGGCGGCGCAGCCCTGACGCCGCGGCCCTACTTGCGCACGGGCGGCAGGGAGGAGCCCGAAGAGGTCGCGCCGCCGGACTCCGGCTTCATCCGCCGCGGTCCGGCGTCCCGCTGCCGGGCCTTCAGCACCGCGTGGGAGTAGTCCACCATCGACGCGAAGGACAGGACGCCGATGAGCGCGACCAGGGGCACCACCGCGGGGGGAAACAGCAGCACGCACAGCAGCGTCACCAACTGCAGGGAAGTGACGGCCTTGCCCATCATCCGCGCCTTCAGTTCCACCGAGCGCAGCCTGGGCGCCAGTCGAGCGACGAAGAAGCCCACGGTGGTGCCGACGTCGCGCAGCACCAGCAGCAGCACCGCCACCCCGCTGATGAGCCCGTCGAGGTAGCAGACGAGGATGGCCGTCACCATGAAGGCGCGGTCGGCCACCGGGTCGATGAGCGCGCCCAGCCGCGTGGCGAGCCCCTTGTGCCGGGCAATCCACCCATCCAGGAAGTCCGTGAAGGCGGCCAACACCACGAGCCCCGCGCGAACCCAGGCATCCGGGACGAGGATGAAGGCCACCGCCAGGGGCAGCCGGGTCAGCGACAAGGTGTTGAGCAGCGCGAGGCTCGCCTGTCGGCGCATACGACTCAAGGTAGTGCTCGGTCCCAGCCGCGCACGTTCCGGGGGCGGCGAGCGTTCAGCGGTAGACCCACCCCCGGGAACGCGGGGCAGTCAGGGAGCGGCTGGACTCGAGCGAGCGTGAGGGAACTCCAGGCCCGTGAGAAACCTCCAACCCGCGGCGCCACCTGTCGTGCCGCCCTGACTCCTGGAGATGGCTGCTTCGTGTCCGCGTTCGACTGCTCGCCGTGCTCGTCCTCCCCGTCCTGGCCCGCCACCGAGGGCCGCTTTCGTCCGTGGGCCTGGACGCTCTTGTGGGCCTTGTGCCTGCTTCCCGCGTCCGGGTGGGCCGCGGAGGAAGGCCAGCCCCGGCCCGCGACGCGGGAGGAGCTGACGCGCTACGCATGGCTGCCGGCCCAGGCGGTGGTGCGCCCCTTGGAGGCCGCGGTGGCGCCGCCGGAGGGCTACACGCGGGTGCCGGTGGTGAAGGGCTCCTTCGGGGCCTGGCTGCGAGGCCTGCCGCTGCGGCCGGATGGCACGCCGGTGCTCAGCCACCAGGGCGGGCGGATTCTGGCGTCGGAGGACGCGCGGCTGGCGGCGGTGGCGGAGCTGGACGTGGGCACCGCCAACCTTCAGCAGTGCGCGGACTCCGTCATCCGCCTCCATGCGGAGTGGCTCTGGGCCAGTGGCAAGCGGGAGCGCCTGGCCTACCGCTTCACCAGCGGTCACCTGGCGGAGTGGCCTCGGTACGCGGAAGGGGACCGGGCGCGGGTATCGGGCTCGAAGGTGTCGTGGGTGCGCGGCGCGGCGCCGGATGCCTCACGCGCCAGCTTCCGTGCGTGGCTGGACCTGGTCTTCACCTACGCGGGCACGCACTCACTGGAATCCCTCAAGGGGCGGCCCTCGCGCGAGGACGTACGGCCCGGGGACTTCTTCGTGCTGGGTGGAAGCCCCGGGCACGCGGTGCTGGTGCTGGACGTGGCGGCCAACGCGGCGGGGAAGAGGGTGGCGCTGCTGGGGCAGGGTTTCATGCCCGCGCAGGACTTCCACGTGCTCTCCGCTGGAGGCGACACCGGACCCTGGTTTCCGCTGGAGGGCGAGGACGTGGTGACGCCCTTCTGGAAGCCCTTCCCCTGGTCCTCGCTGCGGCGCTTCTGACCGCGGGCCCAGGCCTCGCCGGCCATCCTGGTGGAGCCCCCCGGCTACACCTGGACGGCACGGGGCGAGGCCCGGCTCGCGGCGACCATTACGAGTGGAGCGGCTGGCTCAGGCGCGACGGCTGGGCCGCGGCGGCCGCGGCGGCGGAGGCCTCCGGCTCACGCGTGAGGTACTGGATGAGGCTGTTCTCCTTGCCCAGGTACGTGTCGAACTGGTTCACGCCGTCTTCCAGCAGGCCGGCCTTGTCGAGCTGCGCGTGCATGGCGGGCAGGTTGTAGAAGGGCACGGAGGGGAAGGCGTGGTGGGTGAGGTGCAGATTCACGTTGAGCGGCGCGATGAAGAAGTTCTCCAGCGCGGTGCCCAGGATGTCGCGCGTCTCGCGCGTCTCGTCACCGGACTTCGTCTCCTCGATGGGGTGCTCACCCAGGGCGCGCATCCGGAAGAAGGCCATCATCACCGTCGTCGTCGGCAGCACCCACAAGAGCAGCCAGTGCAGCCACGCGCCCGTCGTCACCAGCACCGTGACGAGCGTGGCCACGTACAGCCAGTAGCGCAGGTGCTCGCCCGCGGAGATGCGGGGCTGCGCGCGGCCCACCAGGCGGCCCCAATACGTCCAGGGCAGCACCACCTTCAGGTGGTTGGGGGCGTACAGGCCCAGCGCATCCGCCAGGAAGACGGCCGTGGCGCGCATCGGCGTGCGGGGGAAGTGCCAGGAGGCGTCCACCAGCTGGCCGGCCAGGTACGGGTCCTTCGGCGTATTCACGTAGCGGTGGTGCAGCATGTGCTCGTGCCGGTAGCCCGCCGTCGTCATGTTCAGCGGGAAGGCGCAGAGCAGATCGCTGACCACGTCCGACACCTTGCGGTTGGACAGGAGGTGGTAGTGCGCCGCCTCGTGCATCAGCGCCAGCAGCGCGTGCTGCCGGGTGGCGATGAGCACCGCCGCCACCGGCCAGGCCCACCAGCGGTCCACGAATAGAACGAAGGCAAATGCCGCCGCGATGACCAGCCACTGAGCGGCCATGGCCCACAGCGCACGACCATTGTTCACCTTCGACATCTCCCGGGTGATGGCCGCCAGCGCCTTGCGGTCCACTCGGTGCGCGTACTGAATGTCGGCCTCATCCACCACTTGAGCGTACATGTCGGGGGGCTCCTTCTGCTTTACTCGGAAGCAGGGTGTTCCTGGACTCTTTCGCGCGGAAATGGGTGGTGAGGCAAGAAAATTCTTTCTGGAATGCACGTGTTCCAGAGTGAGCGCGCCTGTTCGGGTCATCCTGTACCCCATGGGGGTCTGATTTGTCCCGCCCATTCACTCGAAGTGGGGTGGGTTTCTACCCTTCTTTGTGGGAAATCATCCGCTTGGCGCTGGAAACAGCGGGTCTCCGGACATGACAAGGGCCTGGAGACCGGTGTCGGTCGCCAGGCCCTCGTTCACTCCCGGGTGGGTGGGCTCAGGTGGGGGTCCACTCCACTTTCAGGTGCTTCATCTGCCGCAGCACCAGGCTCTGCCAGGTGCCGAAGTCCTGGCCGGGGACGAGCTTCGGGTCCGGCAGCCGGTCCAGGAGGATGTTCGTCGTGATTTCGAACTGGAGCCGGGCCAGGGGCGCGCCCAGGCAGAAGTGGGTGCCGCGGCCGTAGGTGAGGTGCTGCGGCACCTTCTCCCGGTCCACGTCCAGCTTGCTGGAATGGGGGCAGAGGGATTCGTCCCGGCTGCCGGCGGCGAAGAGGAGCAGCAGGCGCGAGCCCTGGGGAATCTTCACCCCGCCCAGCTCCACGTCCTCCTTCGCGGTGCGAATCATGGCGTGGGAGACGGAGTCGTAGCGGCTGGACTCCTCGAGGAACTTCGGCACCAGGTCGCGGTTGTCGCGCAGCCGCTGCCACAGGCCATGCTGCAGGGCCAGCTTCCAGGCGTTGGCCATCAGCGCGGTGGTGGACTCATGGCCGGCCGACAGCATGGACGCGCCCACGGCCATGACCAGCTCGTGCATCGTCAGGGCCTCGCCGTCGCTCTCCACGGCCACCAGGTAGCTGGTGAGGTCCTCCTGCGGGTTCTTCTTCCGGTCCTCGATGAGGCGGATGCAGTACTGCTGGAACTCGATGACGCCCTTCGCCATCTCCACTTGGAGCTCGGGGGCCACGTACTCGAAGACGAGCTGCTGCCAGTCGGAGCTCCAGCGCTTGATCTTCCAGACGTCCTCTTGCGGTACGCCCATGACGCCGAGGATGACGTGGACGGGGAGCGGCCAGGCGAGCTGCTTCACCAGGTCCGCCTCACCGTCCTGGGCGAAGCGGTCCACCAGGGTGGTGGCCATCTCCCGGATGAAGGGGCCCATGCCGGCGATGCGCTGCGCGGTGAAGCCCCGGTTCATCAAGCGGCGCAGGCGGGTGTGCTCGGGGGGGTCCATGCCCAGCAGCACGTGCGCGGTGGGGAAGCCCTGGTCCAGGATGGCCTTGGCCTCGTCCGTGAGGTGGGTGCCGCTCGCCAGCATGTCCCGGTTGGAGTACTGCGCCGGGCTCTTCAGCACCTGGGAGATGTCCTCGTAGCGGCTGACCAGCCACATGTTCAGCATGGGGCTGAAGCTGACGGGCTCGTCCTTGCGCAGCTTCTCGAAGAAGGCGTGCGGGTCCTCCGCGTGGGGGCCCGTGAACGGGTTGTACTGGGCACCCAGGTGGGGACAACGGCCCGCGGACGCGTGGGCTGGGACTCCGGTCTCTTCCTGCTTTTGCACGGACACAGGCATGGCGTGGCTCGCCAGACGAGCGCGGCCCCCCGGCACGCGGTTCGTCTGCAACGGGTGAATGGCAATGGAGGGGCCAGGCCCCTACAGGCGGTGGGTCAGGGGTGTGGGGAGCCGGCGAGGAACGACCGGGCAGGGTGGGGCTCCCCTAATCCGCCTATACAACGAATTCTGGCTTTATTGCCAGCAAGGGCACACTTTTTCATCTTCACTGGTTTTCAGTGCTGACGTTTGATTCCAGTAAAAATGCGGCAAGGGCCTGACAGTGTGCAAAAGTTCACTCAGCGCGTGCCATTCGGGCGGACTGAGGGCGCACCTGGAGCGTGCCCACCGGATGGTGGTGGTCAGGACTCCAGGGCGTGAGGGGGGAATCGGGCGGAGGCTCAGCCCAGCTTCTTCTTGTTCTTCTGGCGGTGCTGCGCCACCCAGGCGCGCGCCTCGTCGTGGTCCTTCACGAAGGTCGTCTCGAAGCGCGCCTTGCCGGTGAAGAGCATGCCCAGCGCGATGACCTTGCCGAAGGTCTGCTGCACCACGTCCGCGCCGACGTACACGGTGCCCTTGAACCAGTCCGCCTTGCCGTTCTCCGACAGGTAGCGCCGGGGCTCCGCGCCCAGTTGGGAGCGGCCGATGTCGGCGATCAGGTAGTAGGGCCCGTATTGCTGGGCAATCTCCCCGTACACGTCGACCGCGCGCTTGATTTCATCCAGGTCGATGGGGCCGACGAAGGTCGCCTGCACGACGTCGGGCGCCTCATAGCGCACCGAGTGGGAACCGAATGTCCATTCCAGTTGCTGCATGTCACTCCCTCCAGAAACCCTGGTGAGCATAACGCTCACCAGGGAATAGCGCGAGATGCATGCCTGTCAATTTGGGCGTGGAATTCCCGACCTGCTATCCTGCTTTGCTCTTGAGCCGGAGCCGGTGCTGGGCCACCCAGGCGCGGGCTTCGTCCTGCGTCTTCACGAACACCGTCTCGAAGGTCGACTTGCCGGTGAAGAGCAGCGCCAGGGCAATGGCCTTGACGAAGGTCTGCATGACGATGTCGGCGCCGACGTAGAGGATGGCGTGGTACCAGTCGGAGCTGGCCTTCTCCGACATGTACCGGCGGCCGGCTGCTTCGAGCTGCGAGCGGCCGATGTCCGCGATGAGGTAGTACTGACCGTGGTCGGTGGCCGTCTGCTGGTAGAGCGTCACCACCTCCTTCACCTCTTCCAGGGTGATGAGGCCGTTGAACTCCGCGACCAGGGTGTCCGGCTCCTCGAAGTGGGCCCGGTGGGCTCCGCACTGCCAATCCCGAGGCTGCTGTTTCATCGCTTCCCCCTCCCAGTTGTTCCTGCCTGGATGAGAATACCGCTGAGACAGCGTCCAAGCGAATCGTGGCTCTCCCTTGGTTCATGATGACTCATCGGGCGTGATTGTTTTTGCGGGACGCGCATGGATGTCTGGAAGGTTTGTTTTCATTCAGTGCGCAAGACTTCCGGGATGTTGACGTGCGGACCGACCCCGGATTCCCGGGCTTGACGGGGGCGGGGGTGGCTGGAGTCATGGCCGCGCATGAGACGCGTCTCCTCCATCGTGCTCGCGCTGAGCCTCGTCGTGGGCCTGGGCGTCTGGGGCTGCCGGCGGCAGGACGCGGCGGGCGAGGCCGGGGGCCGCACGCGGCTGGTCTTCAAGTATCAGCCGCTGTGGGGGCCGCCGGAGCCGTTCCGCGAGCTGCTGGCGCGCTTCGAGCGGGAGAATCCGGGGGTGGAGCTCGTCACGGAGGCGCTGCCCAACGCGTCCGACCTGGCGCACCAGTTCTTCCTCACGTCGCTGGAGGGTGGGGCGAGGGATTTCGACGTGCTGGTGGTGGACGTCGTCTGGGTGCCCGAGTTCGCGCGCGCTGGGTGGATTGCAGACCTGTCCGCGGAGTTCCCGCCCGAGCGGCTGCGCGAGGACTTCTTCCCCGGCCCCGTGGAGGCCGTGGTGGTGGAGGGGCGCACGTACGCGGTGCCCTGGTACCTGGACGTGGGGCTGCTCTACTACCGCACGGACCTGGTGCCGCGCGCGCCGCGCACCTACGCGGAGCTGGAGCGCTTCGCGCGCGAGGCGATGGCGAAGACGCCCGGGCTCCAGGGCTACGTGTGGCAGGGGCGGCAGTACGAAGGCCTGTCCTGCAATGTGTACGAGGCGCTGTGGGGGCACGGCGGCCGGGCGCTGTCGGAGGATGGGCGGGTGCTGCTGGATGACGCGCCCGCGCGCGAGGCGCTCGCGTATCTGCGAGGGCTGGTGGAGCGCGGCGTGTCGCCCGCGACGGTGACGGGCTTCTCGGAGGAGGAGTCGCGCCGGGTATTCCAGGAAGGGCGCGCGGTGTTCATGCGCAACTGGCCGTATGCGTGGAACGAGGCGCAGAAGCCGGACTCGCCCATTCGCGGCAAGGTGGGCATCGCCCCGTTGCCGACGGTGAGCGGCGAGCCGGGTTCGGGGGCGCTGGGCGGGTGGCAACTGGCTGTGAATGCCCATGTGTCGCCGGAGCGGCGGAAGCTGGCGGCGCGGCTGATTGCGCACCTCACATCCCCGGAGGCCAACCGGGTGCTGGCGCTGAACTACGCGCGCAACCCGCCGCGGCCCGCCGTGTACCAGGATGCGCGGCTGCGCGAGGAGGCGCCCTTCATCGCCGGGCTGCTGCCCATGGTGGAGCGCGCGAAGCCGCGGCCGGTGACGCCGTACTACAACCTGATTTCGGATGTGCTCCAGAGCGAGTTCTCCGCCGCCGTGGCCGGGCTGCGCACGCCCGAGGCCGCGCTGAAGCGGGCGCAGCGGCAGGTGGACCATCTGACGGGGGAGGGGCCGTGAGCACGCACCGTTTCAGCGGAGGAGGGGAGCGGCGCGCTGGCACGATGACGGCGGGTGGTGGCGCCTTGAATGCGTGCGGCTCGCGGGTGGGGGCGGCTCCGCCGTGGGAGGCTCGGCGATGAATCCAAGGGGCTCGCTGGCGCGGGAGCGGAGGCAGGCGTACCTGCTGGTGGCGCCGGCGGTGTTGGTGCTGGGGGGCGTGGCGCTGTACCCCATCCTCGCCGCGGTGTGGCTGAGCCTGCACCGCTTCATCCTCGTCTTTGGCGAGCGGCGCTTCACGGGGCTGGAGAACTACGCGTACCTGCTGGGGGACTCGCGCTTCTGGGCGGCGCTGGGAAACACGGCGTACTTCACGGCCGTGGCGGTGACGGTGGAGTTGTTGCTCGCGGTGCCGCTGGCGTTGCTGCTCCAGAAGTCGTTCCCTGGAAGGGGACTGCTGCGCGCGTCGGTGCTGGTGCCGTGGGCGATTCCCACCGTGGTGAGCGCTCGGCTGTGGGCGTGGATGTTCAACCCCGAGTACGGCGTCATCAACCGGCTGTTGCCCGGGCAGGACATCAACTGGTTGGGGGCACCCGGGTATGCGTTGCACGCAGCCATCCTGGTGGACGTGTGGAAGACGACGCCCTTCGTGGCGCTGTTGGTGCTCGCGGGCCTGCAGGGCATCTCCGAGGACCTGTACAAGGCGGCGCGGGTGGACGGGGCCTCGCCGTGGCGGACCTTTGTCTCGATAACGCTGCCGTTGCTCAAGCCGGCGCTGCTGTTGGCGTTGCTGTTCCGTTCGTTGGATGCGTTCCGGGTGTTCGACGCCATCTACGTGCTGACGGAGGGCGGGCCGGCGAACACGACGGAGACGCTGAGCATCTACGCGTACAAGACGCTGATGCGTTCGGGGGACTTCGGGTACGGGAGCACGCTGTCGGTGGCGACCTTCCTGTGCGTGGTGTTGCTGGCGGCGGTGTGGCTGCGGCTCTTGGGGCGCGAGGAGGCGGCGCGATGAAGCGGCCGGGGCTGGGCACAGCGCTGGCGGTGGTGGCGTTCCTGACCTTCTTCCTGGGGCCCTTCTGCTGGCAGGTGCTGACGAGCCTGTGGCCGGATGGCGAGCTGACCCGGCCGTGGCCCTCGCACCTGACGCTGGAGAACTACGCGAGCGTCCTGTGGGGACGGCCCTTCCTGCGCGTGGTGTTGAACTCGCTGGTGGTGGCGGCGCTGACCACGGGCTTCTGTCTCACGGTGGGGGCGGCGGCGGCGTTCGCCCTGGCGAAGCTGGAGTTTCGTGGCAAGGGGGTGCTGCTGAGCGCGGCGCTGGCGGTGAGCATGTTCCCGCCGATTGCCACGGTGAGTCCGCTGTATCTGATTCTGCGCACGGTGGGGCTGCGAGACAGCCTGGTGGGACTGGCCTTGCCGTATGCGACGTTCGCTTTGCCGCTGACGCTGTGGGTGCTGACGTCGTTCTTCCGCGCGCTGCCCGACGAGCTCTACCGCGCGGCGCGCGTGGATGGCTGTACGCCGTTCCAGGCCTTCCGGCAGGTGCTGCTGCCCCTGGCCGCGCCGGGGCTGGCGACGACGGCGATTCTTGTCTTCATCTTCGCGTGGAATGAGTTCCTGTATGCGCTGACGTTCCTCTCCACCCCGGAGAAGCGCACCGTGCCCGTGGCCATCAGCCTGTTCGCCAGCGAGTACCGTGAGCCCTGGGGGGAGATTGCCGCGGCCTCCGTGGTGGCCACGCTGCCCCTGGTGGCGCTGACGGTGCTGTTCCAGCGGCGGATCGTGTCCGGGCTTACGGCGGGCGCGGTGAAGGAGTAGGGGCGCTCGGTCAGTGCTTCGGCGCCGTGAGGACGGCGCGCAGCTCGGTGGCTGCGGTGTCTGGGTCGGTCACGGCCTTGGTCACGAGGGCTTCCAGGGAGGACGCGTCCAGTTGCTCCAGGCGCTCACTGACGTCGGCAGGGTGGGGAAGGCCACGGGCTTCCACGAAGGCCCGCAGCACCTGGCTCCACGCGCGGGCTCTCTCTTTCGCGCGCTGCTCTTCCCAGAACGGTGAATCAATCATGATGTTCCTCAAGTGCTGACTGAGCCTGTCCTGCCCGAACCGGCGGGATGCCAGCGTGCCGAGTACCACGAGCAAGTCTAGGCGTTCCTCCGTCGAAAGGCTCGGTGCCTGACGGATCCGGGACTCGGCCCAGGCGATTCGTTCGGGCCCCGCGCGTGATTCCAGGACAGAGAGGGGAAGCAGGGCGGTGGCCGCTCGTAAGGCCGGCTGGAGGTAGTCCACTTCCCAGAGGCGGACCACCTGGAAGTCGAAGGTGAGGACGCGCAGCCCCGAACACTCAAAGCCGTATGGCGGTGGTGCGCCCTCGGCTTCTGGCACGAGGTAGATGGCGACGGGCAGTACGGGTAGCTTCTCCCGGTGGTGGATGCGGACCGTGTAGTCCAGCAGCCGCGCCGCGAAGTGCGGGTCCGCCTGTGCCTGAATTTCGACGTCCACCGCGAAGCGCGCTCCACCGGCTTCCACGACCATGACGGTATCCGCGCGCCGCTCGGACTGCGGAAGGCTGGAGTCAGCCATTCGGACGAAGGCCGGTGTCTGTCCGCCGAAGAGGAGCAACAGCAGTTGCTCGGGGTGGCCTTGCTCCAGCCTGCGAAGGATGAGGTCGAAGACGGATGTCATGAAGGGTAGAGACCCTACAGGTAGGGGCTGACAAGCCCACCCTCGAAGCCGCTGTAGGGGCCACTTCGTAATTTCTAGGCACTCCATCGTTCTTTAGGGCGAAGGAGACCATATTGCCCATGCTGACGGTTGCTCAGGCATTCGAGACGTTCATGAACTCCCTGCGTCTCCATGATGGAGAAGCACGAGATGCAACGCGACAAGAGCAGTACGTCTTCAACGCAATGCGCCGACAGTTGCGGCCCACCGAGTCCTTTATTTCAGGGTCCTATGGTCGGAACACGGCGATTCGACCACTCCACGATATCGATCTCTTCCTCGTTCTTGCAGATGATGGAAGGAATCCACCTGAACCTGAGGATGCGCTAGCCCGCGTGCAATGGGCGCTCCGTGCGGAGTTCCATGATAAGGAAACGCGACTCCAGAATCGCTCGGTCAATATCAACTTCACTGGGACCGAGATCGGCTTCGATGTTGTTCCTGCGCTCTACGACCCGTGGGAACAGGGTGGCTACCTGATTCCAGATAGGCGAGCCGGTCAGTGGATTCGCAGTAATCCTCGCAAGCATCAGGAAGCGTGCGACGATGCGAATGACGTGGCGAAGAAGAAGCTGAAACCTTGGATAAAGGCCATCAAGCGCTGGAATTTTCGCCACGACAAGCCGGTGCCTTCATTTCTCCTAGAAGTCTTGGCCTGCCGAGGAGTGACCCACTCGCTAGGGGATAAGAGCTACGCGGAGGGACTGGCGCAGTTGTTTGATTATATGTGCGCCAATATTCTGAATCAGTGCCCTGTCCCTGGAAGCTCTGGACCAACCATTACCAGTTGGATTCCTCAGGGACGCCTCGTTCAAGCGCACCAGCGGTTGACGCAAGCCGTGCGTGTGTCCAAGCGAGCACTGGAATTGGAGTATTCGGGATACACGGTCGAAGCACTTGATCTCTGGCGAGAACTCCTGGGAACGGACTTCCCGGTTCGGTAGGTGTCCATGACAAGGCCAACTGGAGTCGAATTGACCCTTGAGTTGATGAGTCCGGCCGCAGTGAGCGCGCCATACGCATTCGACGGTCAACCAAGGCAGTACATCGCAAGGGACGCGAATGGAAAGACGGGCGCCGCGACCTTCCAATGGGGCCTCGTTGAAGAGTTGAGACCAGAGTTCCTGACCCCGACGCCCAGCCCCAATGCCCAAAAGAAGATGGGGATGGTGTTGCGGAATTTCCTTGAAGACGTCTTGAAGGCGCTGGGGGGGTGGTCAGCCTATGAAGATGAAATCCTCGATGCGAAGAGCCGCGGTTGGCCCATTGGGCTGCATTTGAGATTCAATGCACTGGAGTTGTTCAGTCTCCCATGGGCACTGACCCTGCTCAGGAACAACATGCGGCTTGCATCTCTTGAGCCCTGCCCTCTGTCATTCGAATGGGAGACGGCGGATTCTTCAGCGCGTGTATCAGGGGCACCGGGGCGGTTGCTCTTCGCCTGGTCGGACGCCGCGGACGGAGTATCCGAGGATAATCACCTCGCCGAGATTCAGCACGCATGCTCCGAGTTCGATCGGGCGAAGGACGTCCTGGAGCATGTCACACTGGACTCTCTCCGGGAAAAATTGCGGCAAGCTAAGGTTGAGCGCCGCCCCTATCGCGTCCTTCATTTCCTCTGCCACGGCGGCCCTGTTCCTGGAGGCTCATTTGGCCTTTGCTGGGACGACCACCATCGGCCCGGAAGGGAATTGCGCATCCATGGGAACATGCTTGTGGATGTGCTGGGGGAATTCAGGGACGACATTCAGGCCGTGGTGTTGAGCGCGTGTCACGGTGGGAACCCCGGTGAGGCGGGCAAAATGCTTGGCGGAGTGGCACACGACCTTCACCAGATGGGCATTCCGGCAGTCATTGCCTCACAGATGCCGCTGTCCATCGATGGTTCGATTCGCGTGACCCGGGCGTTTCACTCGTCGCTCTATCGCGAGAAAACCTCGGTGAGAAAATCATTCCAGGCGGCGCATGCCTCACTGAGTGTCAGTACTCTCGACTGGGCTTCTCTCCAGCTCTTCGTCGTGACTCCGGAGAAAGTCCCACCAGGGCAGCGATGGCTCTTCTCCGAGGAGCATGGGCTTCCAGCCTCGGTGCGGAGGGAGGTAGTCGTGGCCTACGAAGTAAACTTCGACGTGCCGACCACCAGTATCGCGGAAGCCCTGGAAGGCCGTTTGGGGCCTGAGCCGGATGTCGTGTTGCTACGGCCACTCGGTCGCGTCGCGGACGGCCTGCCGTCGAAGCGAAGGGAGTGGCAGAGCGCCATCGACCAGGCCGACAAGCTTGTCTCTGCGCTGGGAGCGCGTGTCTCCCACGTGGACCTCTTTGGCTGCGCGCCGCTTCCTCTCATGTTCCACCTCGGGTGGGGCCTGGCACGGCGCAAGGTTCGCGTCTACCAGCAGCAGCGCGGCCAGAGTGGTGTCTGGTCATGTGGCTATGACTCCGAGCTCCCGTTGCCTGAAGGGGAGCCCTTCTTCCGGCTGGAAGCCTGGCCAGATCTTGCCTCGTGTGTTGAGGCGGGTGGGCGTGTCGTCATGACGGTGGAGGTTCAGCCGGCCATTCGTTCCGAAGATATGGAGGAATGGTTGAGATGCGCGACGCCGCCCGGATGGGTCAGGCTTGTGGCCGCACGTGGGCCTTCACCTACGGTGGTGAGAGGACCCGAGGACACAGCCCGTGCCGTGGCTGAGTTTCGCGGATACCTTGATCGCATCCACCAAGAGCTTCCCTTCATCAAGGAGATATGGCTTGCGATGACGGGCCCCGCCAGCCTCGCGGCAGCACTGGGAAGGGCCTACAACCCGAAAGTACACGCGACGCTCAAGCTCTTCAATTTTCGCAAGGTGGAAGGATACGTGGAGGTACCCTGGAATGGTGGCGTTCAAGGTCAACCGGCCCGCCGCCGCTAAAGGCCCCGGAAATTCGCAGAGTCCCACGTAACATTCCAGATGACCTGCGTTTTCCTATTCGGGAGCAGCAAGGGACGCTGTCATGACGAGCGCCGGGGAGACCGTGGCCAGCAACTTCGACGAGTGGCATGAGAGGTACTACGGGCGTTTGATGCCCACTGCCGAAAAGCTCTGCCGGGGCGCGGTCGGGATTGACCCCAAGGACCTCGTGCAGGAAACCTTGTTGCGCTTCATCGAGCATTACGAAGCCGCGCCGAGCGAGCCCAAGGACGGGCCAGCCGAAGGCTGGCTCATCAAGGTCATGACGCATCACTTCTATGACCTGATTCGAGGGGCCATGGGTCGGAAGAAGGCAGAGGGCGATCCGACGATTACTCGCTGGACCTTGGCACAGCAAGGGGCGAGCGGCGCGACCTACGAACGGATTACCGAGGAGCGTTTCGATTGGGCCATCGGAAAGCTCCCTCAGCAGCAGCGCCTTACCTTCCTGCTTCGATCTCAGGGGCTGCGCAACCAGGAGATTGCCTTGAAGCTAGGCGTCTCTCCCGGCACCGTGGCCAAGCGACTGTTTGACGCGCGTCAGCGGCTCAGCGAACTGCTCAAGCCTTACGTTGATGAGGGAACCCACTGATGTCTTCCTCTCCCTGCGACCAGCTCCAGTCCTTCGCGGATGGGGATCTTCCACCCATGGAGGCCCAGGCGTTTGGTCAGCATCTGGCGGATTGTGAGAAGTGTCAGGTCGAGCTGACTCGACTCTTGCAGCTTGACCAACTCGGACGAGGCTATATCGAGCGACATGGGCCGGTGGACATTCCCTGGCATGCGCTGCCTCGGAACCGCTGGATGGCGGGCGGTTTCGCGCTTGCTTCCATGGTGGCCGTTGCCTTCATTCTGTTGGGAACGTTGCGGCCACAGGCACCTCGCGCGTTGCCGGAACTGTGGGCGCAACCTCAGCGGACGCTGGAGGCGCGCGTCACATATCTGGCGGCGGACCGGTACCGGCGGCCGCCTCAGGTGATGATGGGCGGCGCGGCCGCACGCTCTGGACCGAACCGCTCACTCGCATTGCTGAGCGAGTTGGAGAAACGCGGAGACCTTCATCAGCTCGCGGTCGCTTATCTGGCAACGGGCGTCCCCGAGCCTTCCAGCGCTAAGGCGATCCTGGAAGGAATGAGGAGCGACCTGCGGTGGCAATCCGCGGATGTGCTTTGCGACCTCGGAGTGGCCCACTACGTCGCGTCGAAGCCTCTGGATGCCGCGAGAGCGACGGAAGAACTCAGGGAGGCGTTGCGCCTCTTCGACACGGTGCTCGCCATGCAGCCTGGCCATGTACAGGCATTGTGGAATCGCAGCCTCGTTTATCGTGACCTGGGGCTTCCACTTTCGGCGATGAAGGACCTGACGGAGTTCGAGCACCGAGAAACCGACGAGGGGTGGCGCAGTGAGGCGCGTGACCGAAGGGCCAGACTGTCGAGCACACTGCGCCGCAAGGAACGCTGGCTGGCCGCGGACCAGACGGGCGCGGACCTCATCAATCGTGGCGCCCAAGAGCTCGCGAGGGCGTTGACCTTCGTCGATGTCCCGCTGCTGCGTCGCGACTTCTACCATGCGGTGCGTGCACGGACCTCCTCGACGGACGTGCTCGCGCTGTTGCCTCTGGCAGAGCGGCTCGATGCGTCCGTGGGTAGTGGCACCGTTCTGGCTGACTATGTTCATCAGGTCGCCGCACGGGACTTCTCTCGTCGTGCTCCCCTGGCGGAGCAGTATGCAAGGCTCATCTCGGGCCGTATCCCCGAGAGTGAGCAGGATGCCTTGCTCCAGCGCTTCTTGACCTCGGACGAGACAGACCTGGCGCTGGGGGCGCTCGCGCATGTCATGCAGCGCCTGCCTGCCTATGCAAGCGAGCTGGTGCGCCGAACCCAGCACGATGAAGACCCCTGGTTTCGGGTCTTGGGACTTCAGGCACAGGCGATGCTCGAACGTCAGCAGGAGCATTACAAAGAGGCGCTTGCACCGTTGGAGCAGGCACTCGACATCTGCCGCCGGGAACGGCTCGTCTACCGATGCATCTTCATCGAGAACGACCTGTCGCACGTGAAGAGCTGGCTCTTTCGGGTCAACGCCGCCGCGCAGCACGCACGTGATGGGCTGGCCTTGGCGAGGCCGAACCAGTGGGACCTTGAAGGCGTCATGCTCCAGGCCTTGGGGAATGTCGCGCGCCAGGCTGCGGACGTGACTCTAGGCCGCGCCTATTACGGGGAAGCGCTGTTGATGGCTGAGGGCGATAAGTGGAGCACTCGCAATATCCACCAGAACCTGGCGCACCTTGCCATCTGGGCGCTCGAACTGGATGAGGCGCGGGCTTCCCTGGACCGGGCAATGGATACAGGTCTGCCCCTGACACAGCATGGAGTCGCGGCGCTGGTAGACGTCGCACGAACACGCCGCTCGCCACGTGATGCCCTCATGGTGGAGCAGGCGTTGGCTCGGGAACCAGGCAACACTCCTGGGCAGCGTGCGTATGCGAAGTTCCTTCATGGTCGCATTCTCGTGGAGGTTGACCCGGCACGTGGGCGAATGCTCCTGGACGAGGCCATTCGGCAAGCAGAGGCCCTTCCGCTGGATGACGTCTCAGCGGCACATGCGCGCGCGTATAGCTACACCTCCCTCATCTTCGCGGATGCCGACACCGGGGACTTCATCGCTGCGCTGGCCCGGTTTGGTGCCGAACTGGGCTTCGAGACCCCCGCCAGGTGCGTGCTGGGGCTCACAGCGGACACCGAGCGCAGCTTGCTGGTTGCTCGCGGCGCTCAGGGGCAACTCCTGAGTGCATACGTGCCGTTGCGAAGCAGCAGATTCGAGGCAGCGAGTATGGAGGGGGCCGTCCCACCGGAGATGTTGGCGGCGCTCCAGGCGTGCACCTTGGTGGACGTCCTGGCACGACCTCCTTTGCAAGGACGCTCAGGGCTCCTGCCGCCGGGTATCGCCTGGCGCTACCGCACTCGCGCCGCAGCGCCTCCGCCTCCAGCAGGTCCAGGCACGCACCTGGTCGTGAACGAGGTGCGTTACAGCGAGGAGCGAAACGAAGTGCCCTTGCAGTGGTTGCCGCGCACTGCGCCTGGGGCCGAGGCTCGGTTTCTCCGAGATCTGGCGGCAACGCCGACCCAGGTACTCGAGGCCATCTCGACCGCCACCGAGATTGATTTGGCGACACATGGGAAGGTGGATCCTGATTCGAACTTCGCCTACCTGCTTCTCGCTCCTGGTGCGGATGGGAGGGACACGCTGTTCGAGGACAGCATCCGGGCCAGCCAACTTACCGGTGCGCCGCTCGTCGTGCTTGCGGCATGTGAGGGGGGGCGGCCCAACGCGGCGCTCCATCGCGCTGGAAGTCTACCCAGTGCCTTCCTGGCTGCGGGAGCGCGAGCGGTTCTGGCCGCCACGCACCCGATTCCGGACCTGGACTCATCCGCCTTCTTCGGTGCCGTGCGCGATCGCGTCCTCGCGGGTGCGAGTCTGGCCGTGGCGGTCCGCGACGAGCGTCTCCAGTGGCTGAGCGCGGGAGGCGATTCGGAGTGGGTGAACGCAGTCCTTGTCTTCGAGTGAGTGCTCGTGCCGCGGGCAGCGCGGTCGATTGATGCAGAGAGGGAAACATGCAAGGTCCTACGGTGCCGGTACAAGAGTTCTCCGAGTGGAATGGTCAGTCCTTCTTCGACGGGTATCCCCCAAAAGGTCGGGTCGTTTTCATCGTCAAGTCTGAAGAGACTGAGACGTTCAAGGCCTACGGGGCAATGGACGATTCCACCCAGGCCATCTTCGCGGTTCAAGGCTCCCTCTCCGAGCTCGATGGCTTCGTTGCGCAGATGAACATTGAGGGTGCCAGGGTCCTGTATCAGCTCCCCCCTTTCAGTACGGATACCAACACGGGGGGGGATCCATCCGGTTCGGCAACCACTCGCTCCGGAAGACGGGAGGAGACGAAGTGACGCTGAGTCTCCTGCTCGCCTCTGCGGAGGATGGGAGTCAGGTGATGGATGCGCCGCTGTCGCCTGAGTCCTTGTGGAGGGCTCCGCGTCCGGTTCCTCTCTCCACGCCCACGCATCTGTCCAACATGGCAGCCGAGCCTGATTCGCTGCCGCAGCAGCGATGGGCGCTGCTGGTCCCCAGTGGGGCGCGCGGCGCGCGCATCGCGGCCAACCTCGCCCCGCTGTGTGAGCTGCGAAGCGCGCAGCAAGGCGCGGTGGTCGATATCCATGCGGTGCCGCCCGGGCTGGACAGTACGAGGGCGCACGACTTCAGGGACCGTGTGCTGCATCCTCGCGCAAGGCCCACCCGCGAGCACCCTCGGTACGTCCTGCTCGCGGGCAGTCCAGAGGACCTGTCGCTGGAGCTTCAGGAGTCGCTGACGGGCGATGGCGCTTGTTTCGTCGGGCGCCTGGCCTTCGCCGAGGACGAAGACTACGCGGCCTACTCCAGCAAGGTCGTCGAGAGCGAGCAGTCCGTGGCGCCCACTCGCAAGGCTCGCGTCCTTTTCCTCTCCGTGGATGATGGGACGACTGCTGTACGTGTTGGCCAGGAATATATCGTTTCGGTCGTGGGGCGACGCTGCGGCGATGCTCGGGGGCGGGGGTATTTTCCAGCAAGCGCGTTGGTTCAAGAGAAGCTTCGAATGGGTTCTGCGAACCGGCTTCTGGAGCTGGCGGGGGAGTCGGAACCAACTTTGCTCTTCAGCTTGAGCCATGGCATCGGCGGCAGCGCGCAGGGATGGGCAAGTCCGGCGGAGCAGCGGCACGTCCAGGGGAACTTGTCACTCGGCGCGGGGCAGACCTTGACGGCGTCGGACATCCGGCAGCGGCCATTTCTTCCAGGCGGCATCTGGTTCTATTTCGCATGCTTTGGAGCTGGCACGCCCGTGCGGAGCGTGTACCTCCCTTGGATGGAGCAGCTCGTGAGAGAGGGTGTGGTTCCTCCGCGAGAGCTGGCTGCGCTCATTCGCTCAAGGCCCGTAGACGGTCAGCCCTTCATGGCCGCGCTGCCACAGGCCGCCTTGGCCAATCCGAAGGGGCCGCTGGCAGTGGTGGCTCACATGGACCTTGCCTGGACCCATGCCTTTCACGACGCCTCGACAGGACGATCCCATTCGCACAGGCTGGAAGCTGTGCTGTCGAGTTTGGTGGATGGACACCGGGCGGGGCCGGCGCTCGAGACATTGTCCCGCTTCGCCAGGCAGGCGGACGAACGTCTCCGCAAGCAGTACCAGGCGGAGGCCGAGGCTGTGTCCAGAGGACATCCGACTTCGACGGATGCGATGGAGAGAGCCTTGCTGTGGCTGGAGCGGCACGACGTTACGAACTACGTGCTCCTCGGTGACCCTGCGGCACGGCTGGTGGTACCGAGTCCTTGCTGAATTCAGTCTGAAATTCGGCAGGTAATAATTGCCATGTCTTGCGTGATTAATGTGACATGGCACTTCCACTTCCCACCTATTTCGAAGACTTCCTCCAGGGCATTCGTCCTACGGCAGCTCAGCGCCAGGACATGATTACCGGGCACTCGACGCTGAAGGAGCGCCTCCTGGCCGACGAAAAGCTCTCACCTGGGTTCGTGAGCTTGTTCCTGCAGGGGAGTTACAAGCGGCGCACGGCAGTCCGTCCGAAGGATGGCAAGAGGGCCGACGTCGACCTCATCGTCGTGACCCGAATGAAGGAGTCCGAATTCACGCCCGCGCAGGCGATGGCCTGCTTCAAGCCCTTTCTGGACCAGCACTATGCCGGCAAGTATCGGCAGCAGGGCCGCTCTTTTGGTATCGAGTTGTCGTACGTCGAAATGGACCTGGTCATCACCGCTGCACCGTCGGAAGCGGAAGCCGGCGTCTACAGTGAGTTGGCCAAGAGCGAAGGGCAGTTGCGTGCCGACGAGGACACGGACCAATCCCTGCTGAAGGTCGTCGAGGAGTCAGCCTCACTTTGGAGGTCGCAGCGGCTTCGCATTCCTGACCGTGACGCCGGGGCCTGGCAGGACACGCATCCGCTCGCGCAGTTGACCTGGACCAGCCAGAAGAATGCCCGGTGTTCGCGGCATTTCGTCAACGTCGTCAAGGCGCTCAAGTGGTGGCGACTCGTTCACCTGGATGAACTACCGGAACGGCCCAAAAGCTACCCGCTCGAACACCTCATCGGTGATTGCTGCCCGGATGGAATCACCTCGGTCGCGGAAGGGGTCGTCCGGACGCTGGAGAATTTCGCGCAGCGATACGCCATTCATGCAGCGGCGCATCAGTCACCCCACTCGCCGGACCGTGGCGTTGACCAGAATGTCATGGCGCGTATCTCCGGCTCGGACTTCGCGAAGTTTCACGCTCAAGTCGTGAAGGCCTCGCAGACGGCGCGACAGGCGTTCGATGCTCCTGATGCCCAGGCGGCCGCACCACTGTGGAGGGAACTCTTCGGCGACAAGTTCCCCAACGCGCCCGATGCAGGAGGGGGCGGCTCTCCCTCGAAGGGAGGTTTCTCCAAACATGAAGGCGGTCCGGGCACCGTGGGGGGAGGCCGGTTCGCACGTGAGTGAGGCTCCCGAGTTGACGGATGCGCTTCGGATGGGACGGCGCGCGTTGGATGGGGGCGCTGACGTGGATTTGCTCGCCGACATACAGTGGCACCCGGAAGCGCAATGCTGGGTGCTACCACTGCGGCTTCGCGCGAACACGGAAGGCAGCACGATTCCGGAGTGGACGCCTTGGCACGTGCTCGTTGATGCGAGCTACCCCTTGGGAGACATCGATGTCCATCCGTCGAAGCAAGGGGGAATCGAGGAGACGCGTCCCCACCAGAACCTGAATCGGCGCGGACCCGAGACGAGGCCCTGGCGGGACGGCAAGCTGTGTCTGCAGACCGGGCTTGCCGCACTGGGGCTTCGGGCCCGGGATGAAGAGCCGCTTGATGCTGCATCGAGGCTGGGATGGCATGTTGCCCGGGCCCGGGAGTGGCTGGAGGCCGCTGCGCGTGGCCGGCTTCTGCCGAATGGGGCTCCGTTCGAGTTACCGGCCTTGCCACACATGGATTCGACTCAGGTGGTGTTCCGTGAGGACGCGGAGTCGCTCGCGACTTGGGAAAGGATTGAAGAAACGCAGGGCTGGGTCGAGCTGGCGCCGCTGCCGGGCAATCCTCGTGTATTCGCCGCGACGGCGTTCTATACAATCGATGGGCGCTGGCTGTTTTCTTTCGAATGGGGGGACCTGCTTCGTCGCGTTCACAAGAGGCGGCGCTTTCGGGTTCCGTGGCTGCGGTGTCGACAGATTCCGGTGCTGCCACCGTATGCGCCTCCAGTGCTCTGGACGGAACTGGAGGCGGCGGCCCACCAGCTCGAATGGAGCCTGCGTGACGCCCTGCATGGGCTGGCCACTCGTCTCCGAGATGGTGAGCGTCATCTCTGCCTTCTGGGATTCCCCATTCCGGAAACCCAAGGGGCTCCCTCGGCGCGCCTGCATTGGTGGGCGATGCGATTGCCGCGCTTCGCGTATCGAGACATCGCGCCGCGTGGATTCCGGCGCACGGAGCAGAATTACTGGCGTCACGACCAGGCGGTGATGTTCCAGCGGTCATTGCCCATCGATTGGATACGAACCGACAACTGGGCCCCTTCCGACCTTCGGAGTCGAGGAGCATTGCCAGAGGCGCTTCGTGGGAGATGGGTTGCGCTGCTCGGCGCTGGCTCGTTGGGCTCGAGCGTGGCGGAGTTGCTCGTTCGTGGCGGCGTGTCTCGCCTGGTCATCCTGGATGGTGATGATCTTGAGGCAGGCAATCTCGTTCGTCACTCACTGGACCTCGGTTCCGTGCGCTATTCCAAGGCCCATGCGCTCGCTGCTCGGCTGCGGAACCTCAATCCAGACTTGCGTGCACAGTCGTTCCGCCAAACATTGAGGGTGGGAGGTTTGCCACTTCCAGAGCTCGTTGGGCAGTGTGAGACGATCATTGACTGCACGGCCTCCGACGAAGTCATTGAAGTGTTGGGGCGGCTGAGTCCCAGCGTATCCTGCCATTTCTTCTCGGCCTCCTTCGGCGTAGGTGCCCGGCGATTGCTGTGCTTCAACGCCATGGGAGACCGCTTTCCGTCGGACGCGTACTGGGCCCAGGCCCAGGAGTGGATTCGCCGCGACCATGAGGAAATCCGGCGCACAGTGCTCCCCCGAGAGGGCGTCGGGTGTTGGCATCCTGTTTTTCCTGCCCGGTCCGATGATGTCGTGCTGGCGGCAGCCATCGCGGTGAAGTCGTTGGTTGCCGCCGTGACAGAGCGTCCCGCCGCACGACTCGATGTCTACGAACGGGATGAGCAGGGCGTGTGCTTTCGAGGAGTCCGGCATGTGTCCCTTCATGACTCCCATGCGGCACCTTGAGCTCTGTTCGGAGGATGCGCGTTTCCGCGTGCGCATTCCCGCTGCGACCGTCAGCCGTTTGCTCTATCTCTGCCGGGTTGCAGGGCGTCTCGAAACGGGAGGCATTCTTGTTGGCCGGTATTCCGACGCGCTCGACTGCGCCTTGGTGAGTGCTGCATCAGGACCTCCCCCGGATTCGAAGCGGGGGCCTACGTGGTTTCAGCGCGGCACCCGAGGGCTCCAGGCGTGGCTGGAGCGTCGTTGGGCGTCACGTGGAGATCACTACCTGGGGGAGTGGCATTTCCATCCCCATGCCGAGCCGACGCCAAGCGCGACGGACCTGCGGCAGCTTGATGCCATCGCGCTGTCCACCCAATACCGCTGTCCGGAGCCCCTGCTGCTCATCGTGGGCGGTGACCCTCGCGATGCATGGTCGCTCAGTGGCCACGTCGTGCCTCGGAGCGGACTGCCCATCCAACTCCAGCGTGAATCCATATGTAATTTCCAGAACCATTCCCGTTTCAAGAGATGAGACCACGAGGAGGTGATGTCTTGGAACGTGCCGATGACGAGGAATCATCTGCTGCGGCAACAGGGGCAACGCTTCCTGACCCTGCGCCGCGACAGCGGCGGTCCGTGCGCGGCCCCGACCTGACTCGTTTCTCCGTGAGCTTGAGAACCGTGACCCACAGCTTGGATGGCGCGGCGACACTCCGTCAGGTGGACGTGGTGGAACCTGTGCGCGTGCCAGCGCTGCGAGGCCAACTGCGTTTCTGCTGGCGTGCCTTGAATACGCACGCTTGCGCAAGTCCCATGGAACTGGCCTCTCGTGAGCGGGCGCTCTGGGGTGGCACAGGCGGAGGCGTTGCCATCTGTTCGAAGGTAGAATTCGGAGGGGGCATATGCGCTGTGGCCTGCACGAGCCACCAGGACAGGCTCAGCGCCAAAGCCCCCAGCCCCATGTTGGAGCGATGGGTTGTCCTTCACGCTTCATGTCGCCGTTCCATCGGAATGGCTCACTGCATTCGAGAACGCGGTTCGTGCTTGGAGCATTTGGGGCGGCCTCGGGGCGCGCACACGCCGCTGGCTGGGAAGTCTGATGCTGACCTCTCAGCAGTGTTGCCGCGCACGGTTGTTGATGGCTCGGTGAACCATCTGGTTGCTGGCATTGGGACTCCTGGTCCCCAGTCGCGTCTCGCACTCTCTTCTCAATCCTTTCTCCTGCTGAAGGGGCGCCATGTCCTCTCTGGTTCTGCCTGACCCACCTTCATCCGAAGCCATTCACTTGCGCCGGCGCTTCGCCAAGGGGCCGAAGCTGGCGTCCTTCACGCTGGCCTTGAAGACCTTCACGCCCATCCTGGGAGGAGGGCCAGTGGCGCGAAGCCCGGACCTCCCCTCCGTGGACATCATCCGGGTCCCCACGCTGCGCGGGCACCTCCGCTTCTGGTGGCGCGCGCTGTACGGCCACGCCTACGTGGGGCGGGGCGCGGAGGCGCTGGCGCGTCGGGAGCGCGAGCTCTGGGGCGGCATGGGGCGGGCGAAGAAGGGGCCAGGGGATGATGAGGCGCGTGCCTGGCGCTCCCAGGTGGAGTTGCGGGTGTTGGACGTCCGTCCCGAGGGAGAGGACACGAAGCCCATCAACCTCGGCACCACGGCGGGTTATGCGCTGTGGCCGGCGCGCAAGGGGAAGAACGAGCAGGCAGACATCCCTCGTTGGGCTCCGGGCCTCCAGTTCACGCTGGAGGTCATCGCACCCGAGGGTGAGGACATGGCCCAGGTGCGCAACGCGGTGCGAGCCTGGATTCTGTTTGGGGGGTATGGCTCGCGTGGCCGGCGCGGCTGCGGCTCCGTGTGCCTGGCGGCCTCGGGCCCCGTTGCCGCGGAGTGGCTCCCGGCCTCCGCGGACCGGGCATCGCTTCGGCGCCTCTTCGGGGACGTGCCGCTCTTCGCGCCTGAGCAGGCGGCGGATGCCTGTGACATGCCTCTGCTGCGGGGCGCGCGCCTCTTCCGGGGGAACGCGGGCGCCAAGCCGCGTGACGGGAGCGAGGTCTGGTTGATCGCGCTCAAGTGGCTGCGGGAATTCCGCCAGGGCACCGAGCCCGCGCCCGCCGGGAGTGCTGAACAGGTGGGAATCGCGCGCAAGCCTGGTGAAGGAAATCGCGCGGGCCGCTCCAACTGGCCGGAGGCCGACAAGATTCGCCGCTTCGCCCGGCCATCTGGCAAGGACAGCCGAGGCGGCTTCGCTCCAAGGTCCGAGGGCAAGGCCTATCCCGAGGTCCACGCTCCGCGCCCACAGCACTCGGCGACCGCGGCCTGGCCGCGCGCTGGCTTCGGGTTGCCCATTGTCTTCCATTTCCAGCAGAAGCGGCGCGAGGACAATGACTACTACCAGCCGAAGGAGCCCGAGGACATCCAGCTCCAGTGGGAGGAGAGCGGTTCGGAGAAGCTGATGGACCGCCTCGCATCGCCGCTCATCGTCAAGGCGCTGCCGCTGGCGGATGGCCGCTTCGAGCCCATCGCGCTGTGGCTGGAGCGCGGAGCGCCTCGGGGTGGACAGGTCGTCATGACGCAGCGGGGGACGGCAGTCCCACGGACGCGGGTTCCTTTTGAAAGCAGCTTCCGGGCCCGCGATGACCAACCCCTTTTCCAGACACTCCAGCAGGCGGACAACCTACGCGACGCCTTCTTCTGGTGGCTGGAGGAAACCCGCCGTGCCCAGGAGGCGTGAGCCCATGAAATACGTCGTCGTTCTCAAAGAGGGGCCGGTGCAGGGCTACATCGCCCAGTCTCGCCGCACGCGGGACCTCTGGTACGGCAGCCACCTGCTGTCGAATCTGGCGCGAACCGTGGCGGTCTCCCTCACGGAGTCTGGTGCGACGCTGGTCTTCCCGCATCCGGAGCAGGCGAAGGACACGAGCACCGGCGTGGCCAACAAGGTGGTCGCGCTGGTGGAGGACGCGCCCGAGCAGGCTGCACGGAACGCGCGGCGCGCGGCGAAGGAGCGGTTGCTCAAGGACTGGCGCCGCGTCTTCAAGACGTGCGAGTCCATGCTCATCCCCGAGGCGTCCGTGCTGGCCGAGGAGCAACTCGACACCTTCCTTGAGATCCACGCTGCCTGGGCACCCATCGCGGACACGCCCACGGGTTACGCCGACGCGCTGCACGAGGCGGAGCGTGCCCTGGAGGCCCGCCGGGGCTTGCGTGAGTTCGTGCCATGGAAGCAGCCGCCGCCGGCGGGCACGCACAAGTCGAGCCTCGACGGCGCTCGCCCGTCATTGCTGCGACGCGAGCGTCACGTGGGGCACCTCTGGCGTGACTTCCGCATTGGCCTGCGCGAGGAGCTGGATGCGCTCGGGGTGCTCAAGCGCGTCGGCGGCAATCCCGGCCAGTTCGTGCCCGTGCCCTCCATCGGGATGGCGGCGTGGCTCCAGACCGCGGCCACGCGACACCCGGCGCTCCTCGCCGCGCTCAAGGCCGAGTGCGCGCGCCGCGGGTTCCAGACGGTGAGCGTGAGGAATCGTCCCTGGGTGGAGGCCTTCCCCTACGACGGCCAGTTGTTGCTGCCCGAGCGCGTGGCCCCGTACTTCGAGGAGTACGCCGTCCCCGATGCGCGTCAGGCCGCCGCGCGTTTCGTCCACGAGTTCGTGGAGCCGCTTCGAGACGCTGTGCGCGCCGAGCCCTTCCCTTACGTGGCCTGCCTGGTGGCGGATGGAGACCGCATGGGCCGCGCGCTGGAGGCGCTCGCGAGGCAGCCGGACGGCCACGCCGCGCACCAACGCATCTCCCGGGCGCTCGCGGACTTCACGCGGCAGGCGAAGACGATTGTCGAAGTGGAGCATCGGGGCGTGCTCGTCTACGCGGGCGGCGACGATTTGCTCGCCTTCGTCACGCCCATGGACGCGCTCGCGTGTGCCCAGGCGCTTGCCGTTGCCTTCCGCGCCACGCTGGAAGCGGCGCTGGCGGGAACGCGCGCGGAGGTGCCCACGCTCTCTGTGGGGCTGGGCATTGGCCACGTCCTGGAGAGCCTGGGCGAGCTGCTGGAGCTGGGCCGCCGGGCAGAGCGTGCCGCGAAGGACGCGGGTCGCGACGCGTTGGCAGTGCTGGTGGCGAAGCACGCCGGACGTGAGCGGCTGTGGACGGCGCCGTGGGCCACCGACCCCGTCGAGCGGCTGACGCGGGACATGGCGCTGCTGTCGAGCGACACCCAGCCGCTGCCCTTGAAGAAGGTTCATGAGGTGGCGGCCCTCGCGCGCCGCTTCCCGTCTGGCACCACCATCGCGCCCGAGCTGGCTGAGCTGCTGTCGGATGAGGCCGCGCGCATCCTCGCCCGGGCGGAGGCGGGGCGTTCGCCCGTGAAGCTCACCCCGGAGGCCGTGGGCTTGGAGCTGCCCACGTCGCCGAACTCCCTCGAGCCACCCCATGCATCGCTGGACCGATGGGCATCCCGGCTGCTGGTGGCGGATGTCCTCGCCCGGGCCAGCGGAAAGCTCATTCCCGCGAGCGACAAGGAAGGTGTGAGATGAGTGACGCGAGCTTCGCGCTGCTGCCGCGTGACGGCCTGTCGGCCAAGGACGGGCGAGGTTGGTACACGTCGGAGGTGGGGCGTGGGTACTCCTTGCCGTGGCCCCTGCCCACCACAGTGCGGGGCGCCCTTCGCGCCGCCTGGGGGCATGACGCCATGGCGGTCAGCGGTGCGGTCCTGGCCCCGGATGAATGGGAGCGCTGCTCAGAGGAGGTCCGGTTGCGGCACCTCGTCGCGCTGCGCCGCCCGTTGGGCGAGTCCTTCTCGTTGGCCCACCGCATGTGGCCGTTTCCCGCGGATGCTGTGTGCGTGCGCGACGCGGACGGGTCCGAGCATCTGGAGCGGTTGGAGCCACGCCCGGATGGGGCCGCCACGCTGGGCCCGGATGACGACGACGCGCGCGAGGCGCTGTGGCACCCGCGCCGGAACTCGAGCGGAAAGCCCATGGCCGCGCCCCTGTTCTGGCCCGAGGCGCGGATGATGGCGTGGCTGCGCGGCGCGGTGGAGCCGTCCTCCGAGACACCGGATGCGCTGACCCCGCGCACGGACATCCACCTGGCCATCGACGTGGAGACGCAGGCGTCGCAGGACTCGATGCTGCACTCTCGTGAGGTGGTGGAGTTGCTGCGCCTCCAGCGCCACTCGGGGCGAACTCCCGTGCTGGAGGAGTGGGCGCTGGGACTGAGCTGCGCGTGGCCGGCCCCCGCGAGCGGCGCTCCGCGCGGGCCGCTGGGCCTGGGCGGCCGGCGCCGGCTGTCGGCCGTGGAGCCACTGAAGGTGGACCTCTTCGCGATTCCGGATGGCGTGGCCCGGGCGACGCGAGGACTGCGCCTGGTGCTGGCCACGCCCGCGGAGTTCCAACGTGGCTGGTTGCCGGACGGCTTCGAGCGCGTGGCTGGGACACCCCCACGTTACGTGGGCCGGCTGCCGTGCATCGACGCGCCCGTGGTGCTTCGGGCCGCGCTGGTCCCCTGGCCGCTGGACGTGTCCGGCTGGGACATGGTGCGGCGGCGGCCCCGGCCCACGCGGCGGTGGGTGCCCGCAGGCGCCGTCTACTTCTTCGAGAAACACAGCGGTGGGGACTTCACCGCCAACGAGCTGCGAGCGCTGTGGCTGGCCTCCTGGGGCGGCGGCCACGCGGAGGCGCTGGGCCAGGTGCTGCCCGGCGTGTGGCAACCGCCCCGTCACGGACAAGGAGCCTGAGCATGGAGAGCCGACCCTATCTTCTTCACGCGCTGTCCCCGCTGCACGTCGGCACTGGGCAGAGCGTGGGTGTCATCGACCTGCCCCTGGCGCGGCTGAAGGCCACGGGAATCCCCTTCGTCCCAGGCTCGTCGCTCAAGGGCGTGCTGCGTGAATTGCGGCGGCCTCGCGAGGAGACGGGCGACGCGCGAGGGCTGCACGACGCCGTCTTCGGCCCCCGGCGGGCGAAGGCGGGTCCGGAGGGGGACGAGCCGGGGGACTACGCGGGCGCGCTGGTGGTGGGGGACGCACGGCTGCTCGCGCTGCCGGTGCGCAGCTTCGTGGGCACCTTCGCGCTGGTGACCTCGCCCATGCTGCTCGCGCTCGCGCGGCGGGACCTGGGCGGGCTGAGCGGGAAGGAGGGGGCCTGGCCGAAGGTGGAGCCGCTGGCCCAGCGCGGCGCGCGCGTGGCGTCCCTGCGAGACAGCGCCGTCGTGTACGGCGCGGGCACGTCGGAGGCTTGCGTGTACCTGGAGGACCTGGACCTGCAGGTGGCCTCGAAGGATGACGCGGCTCTGGGCGCCTGGGCCCAGGGCCTGGCGGGGCTGCTGCCGGAGGCGGAGCGCGCGCTGCTGACGAAGCGGCTGGTGCTGGTGGACGACGAGACGATGTCCTTCCTCTGGGAGACAGCCACACAGGTGGACACGCGCGTGAGCATGGACCCGGAGACGGGCACCGCGGCAAAGGGGCAGCTCTGGACGGAGGAGAGCCTGCCCGCGGAGACGCTGCTGGTGGGCGTGATGGGCGCCACGGGTACCTTCAACAAGGCGCCGCGCAAGTTGGCGGCGGACGCGGTGCTGGATGCGGCGTTTGGCGGCGAGGGCACGGTGCTCCAACTGGGAGGCAAGGCCACCGTGGGGCGCGGCCGGTGCCGGCTGCTGGCCTGGATGGCTCCGGATGCGCGAGGTGGGCGATGACGGCGCAGACGCGGGAGCAGCAGCGGGCGCTGGATGTCTATGCGCGGGTTCGCACGGCGCGTGACAAAGGCAAAGCGTTGTGCGCGGAGTACAAGCCTCGGGTGAACGGCCTGGGCGCGGCGGTGTTGCGTGATGGGCTGGCGGCGGCGCTCGCCTTCCTGGAACGAGAGGTCAAGAGCAACGCGGCGGCCCAGCACCTGTTGGAAGACCTGACGTGGTGTCTGGAGCGGGCGCGGTTGCCGGGGTTGTCGGAGCCGTCCCTGAAGAGGCTGGGCTTGCCTGGCGCCGTCCGCGCGCTGGGGCTGAACGAATACATGCTGGCCACGCGCGAGTCGCTCCGGCTGTTGGTGTGGTTCCGCCGCGCGGTGCAGGCCACCTTCCCCCTGGAGGAGCGCGAACATGCGTGACGCTTTGGGCCGAGTCGCGGGGCGCGTCGAGAAGACCTCGCACGCGGGGCTGGTGTACGAGCGGTATGCCCCGGAGAAGAAGCATGAGAGCCAGAGCGGACCCTGGGAGGCGTGGCTGGCTCGTCTGGAGGCGCACCCCGAGCCAGACGATTACGCCGACGCCTTCATTCGCTGGAAGGACTCGCTCCGGCAGTCGTACACGGCGACCTTCACGGCGCGCGCGGAGAGCCGCCTCTTGGTGGGGCATGGCAACGCGTCACCCACGGGGGTGGGGCTGACGCTGCACCACACGTGGGGCGTCCCCGTCGTGCCGGGCTCGTCGTTGAAGGGCGTGCTCGCGGGCTACCTGCGCGCGGTGTACGGCGATGCCGCGATGGAGGCGCGGCGCAGGCTCTTCGGTGTGCCGGGGGAGGATGGCGAAGGCGCGCACGCTGGCGAGGTCATCTTTCATGATGCGCAGTGGGTGCCGTATCGGCGTGTCACGGGCGCGGACCGTTCGCCGACGTTCCTGTCCCGGGACGTGCTCACGGTTCACCATGCGGGTTGGTATGGCGGCACGTCCTCGTGGCCGAATGACTACGAGTCGCCCAATCCGGTGGCCTTCCTCTCGGTGCGGCCACGAGGTTGTTTCCTCGTGGCGCTGAGCCTGGCGCCAGGGATGGAGGCGGATGCACAGGCAGAGGCGTTCCTGAAGTGGACCGCGCAGAGGCTGGACGAGGCCCTGCGCCACTGGGGCGTGGGCGGAAAGACGGCGGCGGGGTACGGCAGGCTGGTGCGCGAAGGGCCGTTGGAGCTTCAGCGTCCCCAGCGCCCGGTCCGCGCCTCGCCCGCGCTGACGGAGTTCCTGTCATGGGTGGAGGCTCGGCGCGCCGACAAGGTGGAACAACGGCAAGTCCTGGTGGGCTTCGAGGCGGAGTGGCTGGAGCGGTTGGTGTCGCTGGCGCCGGAGGCGCGTGAGGCCGGTGCGAAGGCGCTGCGTTCACTCGTCAAGAACCCCAAGCTCGAAGCGCGCAGGGATGAGTTGCTCGCGAGGATGGGCGTGGCCGTGGGAGGTCGTCGGTGACGTCACTCGACCTGCTCTATCCGGTCCGGGGTGGCCCGGTGCCGCTGGACCATGGGTATGCGCTCTTCTCCGCGCTTTGCACCCGGGTGCCCGCGCTGCATGAACGCTTGGACCTGGGCGTATTCACGCTGCGCGGTGAGCGCGCCGTGGGGGACCTGCTGCACCTGGGCCGGGGAACGCTGCGCTTGCGCTGTTCACCGGAGGTGGTGCCGCTGCTGCTGTCGTTGCCGCTCACGCCACTGAACGTCGCTGGGCGGGAGGTGGTGCTCGGTGCGCCGGTGCTCCGCGCGTTGGAACCCGCGTCGTCACTCTTCGCGCGGATTGTGACTTTCAAGCATGCGCTCGACGCGGCGTCGTTCCTGCGGGGCGTGTCCCGTTCACTCGAGGCGCTGGCGTGTGATGCACGTCCGGTGCTGGGCCGTCGGCGGCTGGTGCGTATCGCCGGGAAGCGGGTGGTGGGTTACGCGCTCGAGCTGCATGGCGTTTCTGGAGAGGACTCGTTGCGAGTGCAGGCACAAGGCCTGGGCGGGCGCCGCCACATGGGGTGTGGCTTGTTTCTTCCGCCGCGTCCCGTGGTGCGGGGCGTTGTGCCGCAGCTCGGGGAACTCGCGCGGGCCGCGTGAAGGCTTGCCGGTGGAGCAGGGGCCTTGCAGGAACGTAGGACCGGGGGCTGTGCGGTGCGTGACATTCATGCACCTCGCCGTGGTGGAGGCCTGTGCCGGTGAAATCGTTGAAATCCTCAGCGAGTTCATGGGGTTGGGGCTCTTTGACAGGTGAATAGGTGCATGATTTATGAAAAACCGAGTGATTCCATGGGGTTTGGAATCTTGGGTAGGGCCTGGGAGGCGCAACCTGGGGCCGGGAGGGGGGAGGTGCTTGAAAAGACGGGAGTAAGTTGCCGGAACTGCTGGGAGATTCAGATGGGCTGTGCCGCTCGCCGTGATGCCGGAAGGCGTTGAGCACGTCCGGCGCTTCAAAATCTCTTTCGACTCATGCAGTGCCGCTCGCCGTGATGCCGGAAGGCGTTGAGCACCCGTGGTGGGTGATGGCCCACGTCCACGGGCGCGCGAGTGCCGCTCGCCGTGATGCCGGAAGGCGTTGAGCACAGGTACTTCTCCAGGCTGCCGCGCATGCCCGTCAGGTGCCGCTCGCCGTGATGCCGGAAGGCGTTGAGCACGGCCTGATGCGCTCAGGCGGGTGGCTAGATGGATGGTGCCGCTCGCCGTGATGCCGGAAGGCGTTGAGCACACGTGGCACGCGGACAACCTGCGCGTGCATGCCAAGTGCCGCTCGCCGTGATGCCGGAAGGCGTTGAGCACGCCGCGCTCCAGCATCGTGACGACGAGCACGTGGTGTGCCGCTCGCCGTGATGCCGGAAGGCGTTGAGCACTCCGTCTTCACCGTCATGTCGTCGTCCTCCCTCAAGGTGCCGCTCGCCGTGATGCCGGAAGGCGTTGAGCACCCCAGGCAGGCCCGATATTCGGCTTCAGCGCTCCAGGTGCCGCTCGCCGTGATGCCGGAAGGCGTTGAGCACTCCATTGGCTGAGGCGAATGCCTCATTCCATGGTCTGTTGTGCCGCTCGCCGTGATGCCGGAAGGCGTTGAGCACAATTGGGCCTCGCGGTGAACACCGAAAATCTGGTCCGGTGCCGCTCGCCGTGATGCCGGAAGGCGTTGAGCACTCGAACCTTCCGATGCTTGAAGGTCACCGCATGGGGTGCCGCTCGCCGTGATGCCGGAAGGCGTTGAGCACAAACTATACTCAGTCCTGATTTGCATTTGCGTCCTCCGGTGCCGCTCGCCGTGATGCCGGAAGGCGTTGAGCACCTAACAACGCTTTTGCTGACCCTGTGCAATTGGTTAACGTGCCGCTCGCCGTGATGCCGGAAGGCGTTGAGCACTCCAGCTCCAGGTGGGCGCCAGCCAGCGCGAGGCGGGTGCCGCTCGCCGTGATGCCGGAAGGCGTTGAGCACATGTCCTCGGCAATCAGGACGAAGGCGGCGCGTTCGGTGCCGCTCGCCGTGATGCCGGAAGGCGTTGAGCACGTGCGTCTGGCCTTCGCCGTCGTGACGAAAAGGATGGGTGCCGCTCGCCGTGATGCCGGAAGGCGTTGAGCACGTGCTACCTCCTACTGCATGAGAGACAAGGCGGGAGTGCCGCTCGCCGTGATGCCGGAAGGCGTTGAGCACCCATGAGAAGGCCATTGTCCCCTTCACGGGTTCATAGGTGCCGCTCGCCGTGATGCCGGAAGGCGTTGAGCACTCGGCGAGGTCGCTCCGGGCGTAGTCCAGGGCCTTGGCGTGCCGCTCGCCGTGATGCCGGAAGGCGTTGAGCACTCGGCGAGGTCGCTCCGGGCGTAGTCCAGGGCCTTGGCGTGCCGCTCGCCGTGATGCCGGAAGGCGTTGAGCACTCTGGCACCGGGGCCGTGGAGCGCGCTGGGTTCAGTGCCGCTCGCCGTGATGCCGGAAGGCGTTGAGCACTCGAGGCCGGCCAACCCGGCCGTTGGGTGAGTTCGAGAGAGTGCCGCTCGCCGTGATGCCGGAAGGCGTTGAGCACACGGCGATGTGCAATGCGAAGCGTATCTCGGTCCCCTGGTGCCGCTCGCCGTGATGCCGGAAGGCGTTGAGCACCACGACATCCAACCCGGCCCGCGCCATGTCCGGGGCGGTGCCGCTCACCGTGATGCCGGAAGGCGTTGAGCACCTCCCATCGCGCCCCGTGAACGTCTTCTCCCGTCCAGTGCCGCTCGCCGTGATGCCGGAAGGCGTTGAGCACCTCGTATCGAGTCCAGGAAGCTCCTCGACTTCAGTGCCGCTCGCCGTGATGCCGGAAGGCGTTGAGCACCGTCGCCATGTCGTGTGTCCTCTGCGGTGCTGCGGGTGGTGCCGCTCGCCGTGATGCCGGAAGGCGTTGAGCACGTCAGGGCGGCGCTCAGGTACTCTGCGCGGTACTGAGCGGGTGCCGCTCGCCGTGATGCCGGAAGGCGTTGAGCACTCTGCCATTCGCACGATGCCGTCCGGCTTGAATGTGCCGCTCGCCGTGATGCCGGAAGGCGTTGAGCACTCCGAGGTGGGCGGCAAGGTCGAGTGCGAGCGCAGTGCCGCTCGCCGTGATGCCGGAAGGCGTTGAGCACCCCAGGCAGGCCCGATATTCGGCTTCAGCGCTCCAGGTGCCGCTCGCCGTGATGCCGGAAGGCGTTGAGCACCACATCGCGGCGACCTGCCGTGACGAGAAGGCCATCTGGTGTGCCGCTCGCCGTGATGCCGGAAGGCGTTGAGCACAGGACAACCGCATCACGAAGGGGGAAGCGACGATGTGCCGCTCGCCGTGATGCCGGAAGGCGTTGAGCACCTCGCCTACGAGCACGACATCTTCAAATCAGGAGGTGCCGCTCGCCGTGATGCCGGAAGGCGTTGAGCACAAACCCCCGTCGCGCCCCATGTAGCCGACTGGGTGGTGTGCCGCTCGCCGTGATGCCGGAAGGCGTTGAGCACAAGAAGTCCGGCCGGATTGAGCGGATGCGGCCTATGGTGCCGCTCGCCGTGATGCCGGAAGGCGTTGAGCACCCTTCCGTGCGATGCGCCAGAAATTGACTGGCAAGGTGCCGGTCGCCGTGATGCCGGAAGGCGTTGAGCACATGACAGTGATGATGCGTGGGTCCGGGACGGTCAACGTGCCGCTCGCCGTGATGCCGGAAGGCGTTGAGCACGGAGGGTGCTCCGCGATCTCCGGTGCCGAGTTGCCCGGTGCCGCTCGCCGTGATGCCGGAAGGCGTTGAGCACTAGTCATTCACGAAGATGGAGATGCCGCGGTACGCAGGTGCCGCTCGCCGTGATGCCGGAAGGCGTTGAGCACTCACCATGGCGGCCGTGCGGCGAAAGCCGCGCAGGAGTGCCGCTCGCCGTGATGCCGGAAGGCGTTGAGCACTCGTAGCCGGAGTACCACCCGCCATTGCCGTTCTCCGTGCCGCTCGCCGTGATGCCGGAAGGCGTTGAGCACGTTTGAAGATTGCCTGTTAGGCCGTAAGGCTTCGTGCCGCTCGCCGTGATGCCGGAAGGCGTTGAGCACCTGCAAGCACGGTGGCCAGCAGCTTGCCGCCGTTGGTGCCGCTCGCCGTGATGCCGGAAGGCGTTGAGCACAAACACACGGGGTGTTTCAACATATCGCCGTCGATTTCGTGCCGCTCGCCGTGATGCCGGAAGGCGTTGAGCACCCGAACCCATGGAACGGGTCATATTTATTGAACATAGTGCCGCTCGCCGTGATGCCGGAAGGCGTTGAGCACCTATTACGCGCGCTGCGAATGCAGTCATCCAAGAGTGCCGCTCGCCGTGATGCCGGAAGGCGTTGAGCACCTCGCACTCGACGCGAGACGGCGCCAACCCACCAGTGCCGCTCGCCGTGATGCCGGAAGGCGTTGAGCACGCTTCTCCGTCCTTCTTCTTGTCGTCTGCCATTTGTGCCGCTCGCCGTGATGCCGGAAGGCGTTGAGCATGTGGTCCAGTGGTCGCCCTTCACGCGGACGACGTCGGGCGTGCCGCTCGCCGTGATGCCGCAAGGCGTTGAGCACAAGGCTGGTATCCGTGACGCGGAGCGCTTGGTACGCGGTCCCGCTCGCCGTGATGCCGGAAGGCGTTGCGCACTAGTCGGTTCCGCCATTCTGGTGTTGCCAGACGTGGCCCGCTCGCCGTGATGCCGGAAGGCGTTGCTCACATCTGGAAGCTGCGAGGCCATCCTGCTTTCCAGCAAGGTCGCGCTCGCCGTACAGGGCCTCCATGAGCGAACATCAGGTCTACGAGTTCGTGGCGCTGGACCGGCCCTTGACGGCAAAGCAGCTGGTCGAACTCCGGGCCATATCGACGCGGGCCGAAATCACACCGACCCGGTTCTGGAACGAATACCACCGGGGTGGCTTGATGGCGGACCCAGCCCAGCTCCTCCTGCGCTACTTCGATGCGCACCTGTACCATTCGAACTGGGGCGACCGTTGGCTGATGCTGCGCCTGCCGCGTGAGGGGCTCGACATGAAGGCGCTCAAGGCCTGCTTTCCGGCACGAGGTCCATCAACGCTCACGGTGTCTGGGACCTCCGTGTTGCTCGACTTCCAGGTGAGGGATGAGGAGCCCCCGGACGAGGAATCTCCGCCCGCCTCGCTCGCGGCGCTGGTTCCGCTCCGGACCGAACTCCAGCGCGGAGACCTGCGCGGGGCCTATCTCGCGTGGCTGGGCGCCGTTCAGGCGGGCGGGGTGGCGTCATCCGCGAAGGAGCCCTGTGTTCCCGAGGGACTGGGCACGCTGTCCGCCGCTCAGCAGGCGCTGGTGGCGTGGCTCCGGATCGACGAGGACCTGCTCGCGGCGGCGGCGCACGGAGAGAAGAAGCACGAGGATGACAGCCGCGCCTTCCGGGCCTGGGTTCGTGACCTCGCCCCAAAGGACCAGATGCGCTGGCTCCTCCGCGCGGTGGACGCGCCGGAGCGCCCGCTGGGCTCCGAGTTGCTCCGTGCCTTCCGCGCGGAGCACGCGCCAGCAAGCCATCGGCCCGCGCGGACCGTCCACGAACTCCAAGCGCTCATGGTGGCCCAGCGAGCCGCACGGGAGCGAGCCGAGTCCGCCCGCGCCAGCGCGGCCACCGCCGCCGCGATGAGGCGCCTCCAGCGGCGGTTGACGGCCCTGTCGCGGGACGTGGACGGGGCCTGGGTTCGGCTCGAGGACCGGGTCGCTGCCAGCGAATACGACGAGGCGGTGAAGCTCGCCGAGGACCTGCGGGCACTGGCCGCGCGTGATGACGACCTGGCCGGGTTCGCCGCCCGTTTCGCGGCCCTGCGTGGGCGGCAATCCCGACGCCGTGGGTTCTTCGACCGGTGGAAGCTGCGCGACTGACTCCCCAGTGCGAGCCTGGAGGGGCGTCCTCCGCTGGGCTGCCGCTGGCCTCTCCCTGTCCGCGGCTCGGAGTCCGACCGGCCACCTCCCAGTGTTTTCAGGTTTTTCCGTGGCGACCGATGGCGTCGGGCTGTTCGCGGGTCTGTCTGTTCGGGCCCTTGTCCATCAAGGGCCTGGAGGAGGACCGCTACGAGCGCCTCACGGACAACCCGGCAGGCCTGCGGCTCACGGAGCCGGCAATCCCGTGCAGGGGCGCTCGCAGGCCTGCTTGCGTGTGCCGCTTGCCCGGACGGAGTTTACATTCGCAGCGATGCCCCTCGTGTTCCTGCCCGACGCCGAGACGCTGTTCCTCTGGGGGCCCGACCGGCTGCCACGTGAGCTCGCCGGCCTGCCGGAGACGGGGGACCGCGCCTCCGCGCTGCTCGTGACGCCCGAGGGATTGCGTGAATGCGAGGGGCACGGGCTGCCCCTGGCCGCCACCGTCGAGCGGCTCGCGGTGGTGCAAACCTCCGAGGCCGAGTCCTTTCCTGGCTCCATCGCCCTGTGGACGCTGGCCAGCAAGCTCGCGCTGGAGTTGGTGGCGCGCGAGCGCGTGGTGCCCACGCTCCTGCGGCGGGGCGAGCGCATCGAGGCTCGCTGGGCGGCGGCCCTCTCCGCCACCGAGGACGCCGGCCGCGTCGCCGCGCTCGCCCGGAGCATGCCGCCCGGCGCGCACGCCGTCCCCGCAGGCGCCAGGCCAGGCCGCGCCGTCTGGGCCCCGGACGCCTTGCTGCGCGCCTTCCTCGACGCCACCGTCGACGCCTTCGTGCGCGCCGCGCGCGGTGCGCCTTCGTTGCCGGCCCGGCGCGCGGCCTCGTGGGACGAGCGCTGGCGCGAGGCGCTCACCGGCGCGCGACGCGACTTCGCGCCGGAGGGCTTCGCCGAGCGCTCCGTCGTCGATGAGCTGACGCGCTGGAGCGAACCCGCGCTCGGCGCCCGGGACAAGCTGCGCGCCTGCTTCCGGCTGGAGCCCCCGACGGAGGAGCGCGAGCCCTTCGTGCTGAGCTTCCACCTCCAGTCCCCGGACGACCCAAGCCTGCTCGTCCCGGCCGCGGACGTCTGGAAGACGCGCGGGCGCAGCCTGGAGAAGCTCGGCCGCGCCTTCCGTGACCCGCAGGAGTCCCTGCTCGAGGCACTCGGCCGCGCCGCCCGGCTCTTCCCCCCGCTGGCGCTCGTGCTGGAGAGCCCACGTCCCCAGGCGCTCCTGCTCGAGCCCGACACCGCGTGGACGTTCCTCTCGGAGGGCGCCCGCGTGCTCTCAGACGCCGGCTTCGGCGTCATCGTCCCTGGCGAGCTCACCACCTCGGGCCGACGCCGCCTGCGCCTGCGCATGCGCGTGGGCGCGAGCACGAAGGCCGCGGGGGCCGTCGGTGGCACCGCGGGGCTCGGGCTCGACGCGCTGCTGCGCGTGGACTGGGACGCCGTGCTGGGCGACCAACCCCTCTCCGCCCAGGAGCTGGCGCTGCTGGCCCAGCGCAAGGCCCCGCTCGTGCGATTCCGCGGCGAGTGGGTCGCGGTGGATCCCCTCGAACTCGACGCCATCCAGCGCCACCTCGCCCAGGGCCCCGGCCGCATGGCGCTGAGCGAGGCGGTGCGGGTGTCCCTGCTAGGCGAAACGCGCCACGGACAGCTCCCCGTCACCGTTCTCGCCACCGGGGCGCTGGAGGAGCGCCTGCGCCTGCTTCGGGAGGGCGGGGCCACCGCTCAGGACGCCCCCCGCGCGCTGCGCGCCACGCTGCGGCCCTACCAGTCGCGCGGTCTGCACTGGCTGGACACGCTGGCCTCATTGGGGCTCGGCGCCTGCCTCGCGGACGACATGGGCCTGGGCAAGACGGTGCAGGTGCTGGCCTTCCTGCTGCGGCGGCTCGAGCAGGCGCCTGACGAGGCGCGCCCCACGCTGCTGGTGGCCCCCACCTCCGTGGTGGGCAACTGGGAGCGTGAGCTCGCCCGCTTCGCCCCCACCTTGCGCCTGACGCGGCACTACGGCGCCGAGCGCGCCCGCGCGGCGAACCGCTTCCCCCGCGCGCCCGGCGCCGTCGTGCTCACCACCTACGGCTTGCTGCGCCGGGACGCCGCGCTGCTCGCGCGCGTGGACTGGGGCGCGGTGGTGCTCGACGAGGCGCAGAACATCAAGAACGCGGCGTCGGCTACCGCCCGCGCGGCCCGGGCGTTGCGCGCCAGCCAGCGCTTCGCGCTCACGGGCACGCCGGTGGAGAACCGCCTGGCGGAGCTGTGGTCCATCCTCGAGTTCGCCAACCCGGGCCTGCTCGGGCCGCTGGAGACGTTCCGGCGGGAGCTGGCGCTGCCCATTGAACGCCATGGCAATCAGGAGGCCTCGGCCCGGCTGCGCCGGCTCGTGAGCCCCTTCGTCCTGCGCCGCCTCAAGAGCGACCCGACCATCATCACGGACCTGCCCGCGAAGAATGAGATGAAGGTCGTCTGCACGCTCACGCGCGAGCAGGCCTCGCTCTACAAGGCGGTGGTGGACGAGGAGCTGCGGCGCATCGAGGAGGCCGACGGCATGGAGCGCCGGGGCCGCGTGCTCGCGCTGCTGCTGTACACGAAGCAGATCGCCAACCACCCGGCGCAGTACCTCGGGGAGTCCGGGCCCCTGCCGGGGCGCTCGGGGAAGCTGGCGCGCGTGGTGGAGATGCTCGAGGAGTCCCTGGCCGCTGGCGACAAGGCGCTCGTCTTCACGCAGTTCCGGGAGATGGGCGACAAGCTGGTGGCGCACCTGTCGGAGTACCTGGGCCACGAGGTGCTCTTCCTCCACGGCGGCACGCCCCGCAAGGCGCGCGACGAGATGGTGCGGCGCTTCCAGGAGGACGTCCACGGTCCGCGTGTGTTCGTGCTGTCCGTCAAGGCGGGAGGCACGGGGCTCAACCTGACGGCGGCGAGCCATGTGTTCCATTACGACCGCTGGTGGAACCCGGCCGTCGAGGACCAGGCCACCGACCGCGCGTACCGCATCGGGCAGACGCGCGCGGTGCAGGTCCACAAGCTGGTGTGTGCGGGCACTGTCGAGGAGAAGGTGGACCGGCTGCTCGAACAGAAGCGCCAGCTCGCCGAGAAGGTCGTGGGCGCGGGCGAGCACTGGGTGACCGAGCTGGACACGACGGCGCTGCGCGAGCTGTTCTCGCTGTCCGAGGGCGCCGTGGCGGACGATGGCGACGCGGAAGGGGAAGACGACGCGCGGGTGCGCGCCCCGCGACGGCGCGGCCGTGCGAGCGCGAAGGCGGTGTCGCGATGAGCTACCGGGAGTTCTGGGGCTGGACGTCCGCGCCGAAGCGGCCGCCGCCCGAGCATGGCATCAAGGTGAAGAAGGCTGGTGCCACCTGGTGGGGGCAGCGGTGGCTGGAGGCGCTCGAGCACGTCCTGAAGGGAGAGTCGGGACGGCTGGCCCGGGGCCGGACGTATGCGCGGGCGGGGCGCACGCATGACCTGGTCATCCGGCGCGGCAAGGTCACCGCGCGGGTGACGGGCTCGCGCCCGACGCCCTACGCCGTCTCGCTGGCGCTCAGGCCGCACGGCGAGGCCGTCTGGGAGAAGGCCATCGCGGAGATGGCTGGCAGGGCGCAGTACACGGCGGAGTTGCTCGCTGGGACGATGCCCCAGGCCATCGACGAGGTCTTCCGCGCGGCGGGTGTCAGCCTCTTCCCGCGGAGCCGCGAGGAACTCGTGACGGACTGCTCGTGTCCGGACTGGGGAGACCCGTGCAAGCACGTCGCCGCCACGCACTACGTCCTGGGCGAGGCGTTGGATCGCGACCCGTTCCTCCTGTTCGAGCTGCGCGGCCGGACGAAGGAGCAGGTGCTGAGCGCGCTGCGGGCCGCGCGTGAGGCTGGCTCAGCCGGGGCGGCGCTCGAGCCGCGCGGCGCGGCGAAGCGGAAGCGGGCGGCGCGGGGCGCGACGGCGGAGGCGCCCGAGGTCCCGAGCGTGAAGCCGGGCAAGCTGACGCGGGACAGCTACGACGTCCCTCGCGAGCCGCTGCCGGCGCTGAGCTTCTCGTTCGACGCGCCCGCCACCCATGGCGCGGTGCTGCGGCAGTTGGGGGCGCCGGCGTCATGGGGCGCGAAGGCCTCGCCGGAGGACGTGCTCGCGCCGCCGGTCCGCGCGGCGGCGGAGGTGGCGCGGCGCATCGCGCTTCGGGAGCCGGGGGAGGCGAGCGCGCCAGACAGGGCGCCGCGTGGCCGGAGCCGCGCGAAGCAGCCGGCCCGGCGCGCGAAGCGTGGGCCCCCAACGCAGCCGTCTCAGCAGCCTCTCCACACTCCCTCAACATCTCGACGCGATGGTGGGGCCAGGTCGAAACGGTCGCCCGTGGGGGCGCCGTAAACGCATGGGGAATCGACCTGAGGGGAACGCGAAATCATGAGAAACGTCTGGATGGCCACTGCGGTCATGTGCCTCGCCGTCAGCCCGGCCTTCGCCTCGGATTGCGAAGCGCTGCCCGCCAAGGGGCAGGTGAGCCTCGAGAAGAAGTACATGAAGATCAAGGCCGAGAGCGCGCACGCCGCCACGGACTGCGTCGCCATCCGAAACAACGACGCCCTGGGAACGGGCCACGGCATCAAGCTCGACTGCCGGATCCACTTCCGCCCCCGGAACGGGGGCTGCTACGTGGACTACACGCCCTACGGCGAAACGAACAAGAGCCTCTCCCGGCATCCTGGCTGTGATGCGAGCAAGTGGACCTGGGCCAGGAGCGTGGGCATGTCCACTGGCGATTCCGCCTCGGATCCACGGGGAAAAACGTACACGGGCAGCGTCCGCTTCAACATGATGAACGCCGAGTACGAGCTGAAGTACACCGTCCTGGTCGGTGACAAGAAGAGCGACAAGGCCTTGGAGGACACCTACGCGGCGACCCTGAAGAAGATCTGCATCCGTAAGTCCAGTTGACGCCCGGGCGCGGTGAGGCCTTGGGGTGGTGACTGGACTCACCAGGGCACGAACTCCCGTCACCAGTGCGCGCGGGCTCGGGCGGGGCGTTGTCTCCATCCTCGGCCTGCAAGCGCTGGTTTTGACAGGATATCCCTGGTGGGGCCGCCTGGCTCTTCGCATGGCCTGAGAGTTGCTGTGGGGTTTAGCCAGTCTCCCCCGATACGCTCTCAACCCCATCGACGACAGGAGTCCCTCCCATGAAAGGCATCAAGTTCGGCGGCTTCAAGAGCCCCTCCATCCCCAAGAGCAGCGGGCCGAACAAGCCGAGCGCCCCTCCGCCCGTGGAGTCGAAGCCTGCGTCCAAGCCGAGCCCCGTCAAGGACGGGTTCGACGCGCAGGGCAGCAAGCCCTCCACGAGCACGGTGAACCCCCAGCCCACGCGGCAGCCGGGCAAGGACGTCACTTCGTCGTTCGGTGCGAACCCGCTGGGCTACTCGGGGCAGAACGTCCTGAACGCCTACAACATGTCCCCAAGCGGCGCGCTCCAGGGCGTGGCCCTCCCCACCGCCCAGAAGCCCTTCGTCAACGCCAGTGACGCGGTGGTGACCCTCAATGCCCACCAGCACCAGGGCAACACGAACCTGTCCGTCTCGCCCGCCGGTGGCCAGGGCATCCCGGCGCACTACATGCACTACCTCTCCACGGGCGAGGGCAAGTTCGCGGGCATCCAGGGGGTGCCGCTGCATCCGCGTCCTGGGGAGCCGCACACGGTGGTGACGGGCGCGCTCAACGGTTGCGCCATCCATGCCCTGCACGACACGAAGAACAACAGCCTGTCCTTTCTCCACCACGCGGACTACTCGAAGAACGGCAAGGCGGAGCTGGACGGCTTCCTCTCGCAGCACCCGAACCTCAAGCCGGCGGGGAGCTTCACGCCCAGCGACTATTCGCACCCTACCGGCAAGTACAACGACCCGACGGGCGCCACGCCCTTCATCCACTACTCCCAGGGGGCCGGAAACCGGCCGGGGCAGTGGACCATCGCCGGTCAGCTCAACACCTTCAAGAGTGGTGGCGCCGAGGGTGGCCGCCCCGCGCTGATGCGCCCCACGGACCTCCAGGTGCCCCTCATGCAGACCATCCCGGTGGACGTGCCTTGAGCTTCCGCGAGGCGCGCCGCTGAAGGACGGGGCGCCCTGGCCATCCGTTGGATTCCAGCCGCGCGTCCACCGCGTCCGTTCATGAGGCCACACCGACAGGTGGCCTCCCGGTGCCATGCGCCGCTTCGTGCATAGGGTGCGCACGACGTATGGCCACCCTGGACCCTCCCGCTGCCTCCTGGCTCACGCGCTGCGCGCTGTTCAGCGGCAAGCTGCTCGTGGTCGCGGCCGCAGTGGTGGCGCTCGTGCTGCTGCTGGCGCGGCTCTACCTCATCGTCCTGCCGACAGTGGCGGCGCTGCTGCTGGCGACGTTGCTGTACCCGCCCGTCCGGTGGCTGTCCGCCCACCGGGTGCCCCGAGCGCTCGCGACGGTGCTGGCGCTGCTGGTGCTGCTCCTGGTGGGGGCGGCCGGGGTGTTCCTGCTCGTGCCCCGCATCGTCCAGCAGGTCGGCGCGGCGGGCTCGAACGTGAAGGAGGGAATGGAGGGCCTCGTCGGGTGGATGACGCAGGAACTCCCCGTGTCCCGGGAGCAGATCGACGGCCTGTTCGAGAAGGGGCTCGACTTCTTGAAGTCGAACCTGGGGCGCATCACCACCGGCGTCCTCGCGGGCGCCAACTTCGCCGCGCAGGCCGTGGCGGGCGGGCTGCTGACAGTGACGCTGCTGTTCTTCTTCGTGAAGGACACCGAGCGGCTCGGAGGCTGGGTGCTGGCCCGGGTGTCTCCGTCGCGGCGTGACACGGTGCGCGCCGTGGGCCTGCGCGCCTGGGGAACGCTCAGCGGCTACCTGCGTGGCGTCGTCATCGTCGCGCTGGTGGACGCGGTGGGCATTGGCGCGGGCCTGGCCATCATCGGCGTGCCGCTCGTGCTTCCGCTGGCGGCGCTCACCTTCGTGGGCGGGTTCTTTCCCGTCATTGGCGCCACCCTGGCGGGCGTGGTCGCGGTGCTGGTGGCGCTCATCACCAACGGGCCGCTCGATGCGCTCCTGGTATTGGCCGTGGTGCTGGGCGTGCAGCAACTGGAGAGCAACGTCCTGGAGCCCGTGGTGATGGGGCGCGCGGTGCCGCTGCACCCGGTGGTCATCCTGCTGTCCATCACCGCCGGGGGCGTGCTCTTCGGCGTGGCCGGGGCCTTCCTCTCCGTGCCCGTCGCCGCGGTCCTCTCCGCCGCGGGCAACGAGCTGCGCCTGCGCGACGAGGCGCGCGTCCTGGAGAAGCCTACGGCGAGTTCACCGCCGTGAGCCGGCGCTGCATCAGGGGAAGTGGTCCACCACCTGGGCGTTGGACCAGGGATGCGCGCGGGTGTGGCCGGGCCGTGAGCCCCGGTACTTGGACATGCCCGTCTCGTTGCCCAGGATGAAGCACACCGGGTACTCGCTGCCGTCCGGCGTCCTCACTCGCGTATAGCGGCCCTGGATTTTCTCGCCGCCGGTCCAGATGCGCCCGTACAAGAGCGTGTTGGCCGGGAGGCGGTCGATGGGCCCATCGAGCCGGCTGGTGATGGGGCCGTCACTGACGACGATGCTGTAGTTCGTCTGGTTCGAGTCGTCCGGCTGCTGGATGTCGAGCTGGATGTGCCCGCGGGACCTCAGGTCGAGCCCGAGTTGACGCATGGACTCCAGGGCTTCGGAAGGGCAGCGCGCGGGCTCGGGCCGGACCTGAGTGCCTGAGCAGGCATTGAGACTGGCCGCTGTGAATGCAGCCATCAGGTAGCGGTGGAGTCGGGGGACACAGCGCGCGTGTGGCTTGGTCGTGGACATGGCATCTCCCGGCCATGGCTGCTCGGCGGTGGAAAACGGAAGGGCCGTGGCGGGCGAGCCAGTGTCGGCTGGCCCGTCGGTCCGCGCCAGTTGCTGAACGGGATGGGACGGCATGGGGGGGCCATGTGGCGGGCCTGCGAGCACCAGTCCCCAGGCCATGCACGCAACCAACATCAGGCCTCCGGCGATGCGCATCCACCGGCCCGCGTGTCGCGGCTCTGGCTGGCTCGCTGGCTCCGTGAGGGGTTGTGTCTGGACCTCCGAGAACACCCGGCGCCGCAGCCAGCGGTCCATGCGATGGTGCTGAACCCGGGCCGCGCGCAGGGCTCTCGCGTGGAGAAGGGCCGCTTCTTCTCCCGGTGCCACGGGCCCCCAGGTGGCCTCTTCTTCGAGTGTCGTGCGGGTCGCCGTGGCGGGCCCCTCGTACCAGCCGAACAGCGGGACATCCCAGTCCGGCCCCGCGTGCGCCTGGGCATGTTGGACATCCCGGGCGAGGTCCCCCGCGCTGCGCGGCCGGGCCTCGGGGGCGAACGCGAGCAGTCCCTCAATCCAGCGTGCGAGCGGCTCGGGCACTCGCGGGTTGAGGGCTCTCAAGGTGGCAGAGGTCCGTGGGGAGTTCGCCTTGTCCAGGACGAGCGGCGGATACTGCTCCACCAGCAGCCGGTGAAAGGTGACGCCCACCGCGTACAGCTCGTCCGCCACCGTGTAGGGGTAGTTCTCGGAGCGGGCGGTCTGCCGTGGAGCCTGCATGCTCCAGAGGATGGCCTGGGGGCTGCGATAGGGCCCGGTCCCGGGCGGCAGCCGTGCGGCGGAGGTGATGGGCGCGGCACGGGGATGCCAGCATGCGCCCCAGTCCAGCACCACCAGTCTTCCGTGTTCCTCGACGCGAAGGTTCTCTCCCTTGAAGTCGCGGTGAAGCACCTGCCTGCGATGCGCGGCGTCCAAGGCCCACGCGGCCTGCGCCAACAGGCCGGCGACGTGCCGCGCCGTTGGGTTGCGCGCCCGAGACCAGTCATACAGCGTGCTGCCTCGCACGTACTCCAGCACGAGGTATGGGTAGGCGGCGGTCCCTGCGCGCCAGGTTCCCGTTGCTTGCAGCCGCACAACTCCAGGGTGGCGAAGCAGGTGAAGCGTTCGCGCCTCGCGCTGGAATCGCGGATCGCCGGGGGAGTGGGCCAGTTTGAGCGCGTAGCTGTGGCCTTCGGAGCGTGAGCGCACTTCGTACACCGTGCCGTTGCCGCCGCCTCCGATGCGGCGCTCCACGCGCCAGCGTTCCACGCGCGTGCCGGCAGGCAGAGCCTGTGGAGACATTACGAGGGGACCTGGGGAAGATGCGCTCGGCTCCAGTCGCATGACGGATTCCTTCGGGGCTGTCGCACGTCTACGGTTTCAGTCGCGCCCATCGCACGCCGCGGCGCCGGCCCGTGTCCCAAAGCTCCAGCGCGTAGGCGGGGGGAGGGCGCGTGGGGGCGGGCCACTGCACGACGGCGACCGCGCTCTGACCAGGCAACAGACGCGGCTCCTGCAGCAACAGGGGCAGCTCCATCGGCTCGCCTGTTGGCCGCCCGTTCGAGTCCAGCGAGGTCAGCCGCGCAATGCCCGGTTGCCAGGGCGCCTCGCCCGGCGGGTTCTCCAGATTCACCGCGAGCGCTACCCACGAGCCGGAGCGATAGCTATCAAGCTGGCGGACCTTGAGCTCCGCCTCGCTGGCTGGGGTATCCATCCACGTGCCGAGAACACCCGTGATGCCGATGGCGCCAGAGAGAATGGCGCCCGCGAGGCCCGGGTGTGGCACCTGCCGACGCGCAGTGGCCAGCCGGGCCTCCAGCAGTGCGTTGCGCTCACGCAGGGCCACCAGTTCAGCCTCCAGTTGCGTCACGGTGGCGGGGTGGCGCCTGACATCGATGACCGAGTCCACCACGTTGGCCTCGGTGGTCAGCTCCAGGACGAGCCGTTGTGGCGCGGCTGCGTCCGTGAAGCGCAGAACCAGCGGCGGAACGCCCCGTGCGGGCATCGCGACGGCGGGCTGGAGCAGCAGATGCGTCTCCGTGACGTCCAGCCGGGTGAACAGCCCGTGCAGGGCCTCGGGCAGCTCACCTTCCAGCACGGCGTCCGAGTCGAGCAGCACCGTCGTCACCACGCCGGGCGCCAGCCTGAGTCGCTGGACGGGCTCACCCGCGCTCGCGCTCAGGACCATGGCCCGCTCGATACGCCTCCAACGCTTCGTGTCCGGCGTCTGGGCCAGCGCCGCCGTGCCCAGCAGGAGCACCACCGCCGTCATTGCCAACGAGCCAGGGGGGAACACGCAGGGGCAACCTCCAGGGTTCTAACCTACTCGATGGGGATGACACGGCGGGACGCTTGGACGAGCGCGAATGTCCCGCCTTCTTCGAGGAAGAACGCGCCTCCGTCTGGCACCTCGGAATGGGCGATGTCTACCTGAAAGGTAGTCAGATTCGCGCAGGACGTTCAGCGGTCGTCGGGAGCACTCCCGCCACGCGCCGGAAGAAAAATCACCGGGCCCGCGATGGGTTGCCCCGCGCTTTGGCGTCTTCCTTTTCGAGCGCCGCCTTCCATACCCCTGGGGAGGTATCCACCGCCGTCCCTGGCGTCGCTATGAGGGAGCGTCATGGGAGAGCAGAGCGCGTCTCGCCTGGAGGGCGATCGCTATCAGCACTTGCTGAGCTGGTACGAGCTGCTCCGGCTGCTCGACGCGGGCAGTCCCTTCTCTTACGGCTACGTCGAGCACCCGGCGGCGGGCTCGGCGGATGACGTGACGCTGCACGCCCGGCCCGGCGCGGGTGTGGCCAGTCGATACATGCAGGTGAAGTGGCACGTCGACCACCGGGATAGCTACTCCCTGGCGGGGCTGGTGACGCCGCCTCGGGTGGGCCGCTCGCTGCTGCGGAAGCTGCTGGAGAGCTGGTTGGTGCTGCGGCCCCTGGGGCCCGTCGAAATCTGGCTGTTGAGCAACTGGGCGTCGGCGGCGGACCTGGGCCGCTATCTACATGGCCGGGACCACTGCTTCACCGAGGCGTTCTTCGAGCAGCCGCCACGAGGCGCCCTGAAGAAACACTGGGCGGAGTGGGAACAACGGCTCGGTGTATCGGCTGAGATGCTGCGGGCGTTCTGCAAGGACTTGCGCTTGCGGCTCGGCGTGGGCGGCATCGCCGACTTGGAAGAGCAGGTGGATGACCGGATGGGGCGGCTTGGCCTGCGCATGGGACGGCAGCCGCGCGCCATCGCGGTGGACGGGCTTCGGGAGTGGATTGAGGTCGGCGGCGGCAGGAAGCACGTCACCCCGGAGTCGCTGCGGGGGGCCATTCGCGCGTGGGGACTGCTGGCCTCACGGGAGGACGCGCCCGCCGTGAGCCTCTGGATTCATGGGTGGGCGCGACGTGAGTGGGAGCAGCCTCCCACCGAGGAGCTGGACTGGACGCCTCACTTCGACCGCGACACGCGGAAGGTGCCGTCGGAGTCGGTGTGGCGGGACGTGTTGCTGCCTTCGCTGCTGGCTGTGCGACAGCGGCTATCGAGGCGGCCTGACGGCGCGTTGATTGACCTGCGGGGCAAGCTGCCGCTGAGCACGGTGCTGGCGGTGGGCTTTCACTTCCCGGAGGTGGGCGGCTACCGCTTCCGCGTCGAGCAGCCCACGCAAGGAGAGACCTTCTTGTGGCGCTCGGACGCGAAGCCGTCTCCGCGCCGACTGCGTGTCACGGGGCACGAGGGTGACTCGGACGCTGCGGGGCTGCTGGTGGTGTTCCAGATGACCGGGGATGCTCGCGCGGACGTAGAGCGCTTCCTGGCCGAGCGGCCAGGGCACTTCCGCGCCGTGCTCTACCTGGAGCCGGAGGACGGGCCCCACGACGGCGCCGTTGGCTCGGATGCGGACGCGGAGGCGTTCGCCGTCCAGGCGCGTGAGCAACTCCGGCGCGCGCGCAACGAGCTGCGCACGGCGGTCACACATCTCATCCTCTATGCCCCCGCTGCGTGCTGCCTGTTCCTGGGCCAGCGGCTCAACGCCGTGGGCCCGGTCGTGGCCTACGAGCGCACCGGCTCAGGTGGGTACGCGCCCGCGCTCACGTTGCAGACGGGGTGAGCCTTTGGGGCAATACAGGGTTCAAAGTGAGACGATTGCATGCATCAGCGAACGTTGACGAGCGCTGGTCCTCGCCTGCATATCGATAGGCGACCTGCGCATGTTGGTATCAGCTCAGGTCAGGAGCGTTACAGGTGTCTCTTCGGAAGTCGAAGTACGAGGTGCTGGAACGACTGGAGGTTGGTCTTCGAATCGTTTCGCTCGCTCTGGTTGTTGCGAAGACGTTGGTTGAGTTGGTGGACACGACACTGATCTGAAACGGTAGCTGGTGCGTGGGTTTTCGCAGTGACGATCGACGTCGCATACGTCGGTGTTGAGCAATTGGTGTCTGCTCAGGTTCGGCTTGGAAGTCCTTGTTGCTGTGATGCTGCGAGGCGTTGGCGCGGAGCGTCGGTTGGCGGCGCTCCGCGCTGATTACTGTTTCTGGATGTGTGATTTTGAACTGGTGGGGAAATCTAATGGTGTTTGTTGACCTGCTGTTCCCCGTGCAGGGCGGCCCGGTGCCGCTCGACCATGCCTATCTGCTGTTCTCCGCGCTCTCCCGTCACCTTCCCGCGCTGCATGAGCGCTCGGATATGGGCGTGTTCTCGCTTCGAGGTGTGAGCAACACGCGGGAGTTGCTTTACCTGGGGCGAGGCACGATGCGCCTGCGATGCCCCATTGAGGCCGTGGCCACGTTGCTGCCGCTGGTGAGCGCGCCGCTGGAGATTGCTGGGAGACGCCTGTCCCTGGGCGCGCCCTCGCTCCATGCGCTGGAGCCCGTGCCCTCATTGTTCGCGCGGCTGGTCACCTTCAAGCACGCGATGGACGAGGCCGCATTCGTCGCGGCGGCCTCCCGCGCGCTGGAGGCGCTTGGCGTCCAGGCGACGCTGAAGGTGGGGCGCCGGCGCATCGTGCGCATAACTGGAAAGAAGGTCGTGGGCTTCGCGCTCGAACTCCATGGCTTGTCGGCCGAGCACTCGCTGCGCGTGCAGGAGCAGGGAATGGGAGGCCGCCGTCACATGGGATGTGGCCTCTTCCTCCCGCCCGGCCGGGCGGCGCGTGTCCAGTCCCATGGGAAGGCCGCGTGAAGCGGCTGCTGGCCAAAAGCACGGCCACGCCCGACAGACCCGAGGGCGAGGCCACGCTGCTGGGACACACCGCCCTAGTCCTGTCCGCCGCGCGCCGGCTCCTGGAGCACCGTGGGCGCGCGTCGCTGCTGGCCGCGGGCCTGGACCCGGCGTTGGAGCCCCGGCTGCGGCGCATCGTCCTGCTGGCCGCCGCGCTCCATGACCTGGGCAAGTGCAGCGAGCACTTCCAATCCATGCTGCGCCGCCAGCGCGAAGCGCCGCAGCTTGTCCGTCACGAAGCGCTCTCGCTGTGGCTCTGCTGGCCAGGGCAGCCGCTCTCCGCATGGCTCCAGCGGGACGTGAGCGAGCTGGACCTGTGCCTGGCGCTGGTCTGCGTGGCCGCACACCACCGCAAGTTCCAGACAGAGGCCTTCGCGCCCGACGGCACCGGAGCGGGGCTGTCGCTGGAGTTGCGGGTCCAGCATGAAGACTTCGCCCGGACGCTGGGGCGCATCGCCGAGGAGTTGGCGCTGTCCGCTCCGCCACTGTTCACGGCGCCCATCGTGCTTCGAGCCACGCGGAAGGAGCACCCGCGCGACCAACTCCAGTCGTGGCAGGACGACTTCGAGCGGACGGTGCCCGCCGGCTCCGTGGACGCGCGGCTCCTGGCCGTGTGCAAGGCGTTGGTGCTCGCGGCGGACGTCGCGGGCTCGGCGCTTCCCCGGAGCGGAGAGAAGCAGGACTGGGTGGATCGTCAGCTCACGGCGCCCCATCCCGCAGAGGCCCTGCGCGCCGTGGTCGAGCGCCGCCTCGCGGGACACACACCGCGACCGTTCCAGGAGGAGGTGGCTCGCAGCGCCGCGCCGCTGACCCTGGTCCGCGCGGGCTGTGGCAGTGGAAAGACGGCCGCTGCGTACCTCTGGGCCGCAAGACAGCACCCAGGCCGTCCGCTGTGGCTCACATACCCCACGATGGGCACGGCGACGGAGGGCTTCCGGGACTACCTCCACGGCGCGGACGTGGAGGCCCGATTGCAGCACTCACGCGCGGAGGTGGACTTCGACATCTTCGGACTCCGCGACGGCGCGGCGCCTGGGACGAGCTCCCGCGACCAGGACCGGCTCGACGCGCTCCGCTCCTGGGGCGCCGATGCGATGAGCTGCACGGCCGACACGGTGCTCGGGCTTGTCCAGAGCCAGCGGCAGGGGCTCTATGCCTGGCCCGGGCTCTGTGCGGCCTGCGTCGTCTTCGACGAAGTTCACGCCTATGACGACCGGCTCTTCGGCTGCCTGCTGCGCTTCCTGGAAGCCCTGCCGGGAATCCCCGCGTTGCTGATGACCGCCAGCCTGCCCGCCACGCGGCTCGACGTGCTGCGCGGCATGTGCGAGCGCGTTCATGGCCGGAGCCTCGCGGAGGTCGAAGGGCCGGAGGATTTGGAGACACTGCCGCGCTATCAGCGGCTGGACGTCGCGGAGCCGTGGGCCCTCGTGGCGGAGTGCCTGCGGGACCACGGCAAGGTGTTGTGGGTCAGCAACACGGTGGATCGCTGCATGCGGACCGCCGAGGCCGGCACGTCGCACGGTGCGCGTGCGCTGTTGTACCACAGCCGCTTTCGTTACGAGGACCGCGTCCGTCGTCATGGTGACGTCATCGAGGCCTTCGCCACTGAGGGCCGCGCGGCGTTTGCTTCGACGACGCAGGTCGCGGAGATGAGCCTGGACCTGTCTGCGGACCTGCTCGTCACGGATTTGGCGCCCATCCCGGCGCTCATCCAGCGCTTGGGGCGCCTCAACCGCCGCAGCACTCTGGAGCGGCCCGCGCCAGTGCGGCCTTTCGTGGTGCTCCCCTTCGATGGGCCGCCCTACGCCGCGCCGGACCTGCGCGACGCGCGTGCATGGATGGAGCGGCTGGGAACGGGGCCGCTGAGCCAGCGGGACCTGGTGGACGCATGGGGGCCGCCCGGGATGATGGATGCGCCGCGGCGGCAGTCCAGCACCTGGCTGGATGGACGCTTCGACACCTGGCCCGCTCCGTGCCGAGACGGAAGCCCCAGCCTCACGGTCCTCTTGGAAGAGGACGCCCGTGCTGTCCTGGACGGAGCGGTGAGCGCTCACCGGGTCACCCTGCCCATGAACCTGCCACCCGAGTCCTTCAAGTGGCGTGCATGGCCCCGCGCGGGCCGGCTGCCATACCCCATCCCTCCAGCGAACGCGCTGGACTACGACGGCCTGCGAGGTGCGCGATGGCGAAAGCCGTGAACCCACGGAAGAAGGCCTTGCCCGCTCCGCTCTCCATCCGGTTGTACGCACCAGGGATGACGCCGCTGCTGCGCGCGGGCGCGGGCGGGTTGGCGGCATCGCTCCGCGCCATCCTCGGGAGCGCTTCACCCGCCGCGCCGTGGCCCTCTCCGGTGCGGCTGGGGCCCGGGACGGCGACGGTGGAGCAGGAGGCCATCCACCTGGACTGGGGCGGCAAGGCACCGGAGGCCACGCTCCGGGCGCTGTTCGGCGCGTCATTCCGGGTGAAGCAGGGCTTCATCGACCTGCCGGGCACGCGTCCACCCGGAGCGCCGGAGCCACCGCCCGAGTTGGCCGCCGCGCTCCACGACGCGCTCAAGGTGACGTTCCTCCAGCATGGCAAGTCGACGCAGGGAGGCGCGCGAAGGCGCGTCACTTTCGAGGTGGACGCGCGGCCCGTCATCGTCGAGTCCCAGGGCTACGACTCCTTCGTCCACCAGACGGCCTGGCAGAGCGTGCTCGAGGCGCTGGAGGTGGGCTCGACGTCGTTGGCGAGCTGGGCCTATCCGGGCGCGGCCGAGCGGCACATCGGTGTGCGCGTCACCAAGGTGGAATACACGGCGGCGGAGGCGCTCTGCGCGTGCTTCGCGCTGGTGGGGTGTGTTTCCTACAAGCTGCCGCAGCTCCGGGGCGGGGCCTTCGTGGCGCTGGCGCCGACGAACCTGGTCCGCTTCGCGGAGCTGCGCCCTGGGCTGACGCCCAAGCGGCTCCGTGACGTGGCGGTGGCGGGGGCGTCGGACGCGGTGCTCGCGGCTCAGTTGGTGATGGCGCAGGAGGCGGGGAAGAAGCGGCTGGGGGCCGTGCTGGGGACCACCGAGGCCGTGGCGCTGCGGCAGATGCCATGGAACGCGCAGCAGAAGATTCGCGGCGCGGTGGTGCGGCAGGACGCCGTGCTCGAGGAGGTCCTGGACCGCTACGAGGCCGCCGCCGCCGCGCTGCCGCACACGCTGCGAGTCCGCAAGCCCGAGGGCAAGGCGACGGGCGAGGCGAGCTACTTCATCGCGATCAGTGCGCTGCGCGCCTTCATCACGGAGAACCTCGCGGCTTCACGCCCCTGGTACGCGGACTTCGCCACCGCGACGACGGCGGAGGGCCGCTTCATTCACGACTACCGCGACCGGGACAACCTGGGCGCGCTGCTGTGGCACGAAAGGAAGGGACTCATCGCCATGCATCCGTACCTGGGAGAGGCCGAGCAGTGGCTCGTCCAGAGCGTTCACCTCGCGCTCCGGAGCCGGTTCAAGAGCATTTATGCGGACACGAAGGAGAGCGCCCCGGCCACACGCTCCAACCGGCTCAAGGGTGAGCGTGAGCGATTGCGGCTGAGCTTCGCGGGGGCCAAGACGCCGGAGCAGGTGCGCGCGGCGCTCGCGGACCTGTGGAGCCGCGCGGGCACCAACCGTGAGCTCCAGGAGCATTGGCGGGACATCCTCCAACTGCTGGGGCCCGAGCGGTGGCGCGCGGCCCGCGACCTCGCGCTGGTGGCGCTGGCGAGCTACCAGGGCAAGGGGGGCGAGGCCGCGGAACTTGAGGACGCGGACGAGGCCGCTGGCGCGTCCGAGCAGTCTTGAGCAGCTCCACACACTTTCCCGGAGTCCATTCATGAGCCTTCACGTCTTCGCCGCCTTCGTCACGCCGCTGGGAACCGCCGCCAACAACCGGGGCCTCACCGAGGGAAACATCACCAGCCTCCAGAAGCTGGTGTGGAACGGACAGGTCCACACCACCGTCTCCGCCGAGTCCATCCGCTTCGCCTTGCGGCGGCGCTTGAATGAGCAGGAGCCATGCAACCGCACTTATGACGATGCGTCGCGCGCCAACGCGTGGAAGGACGCCGCCTTCAGCGCATGGTCGGGGAAGTCGAAGGAGAAGACCTATATCGATGATGACCTGCTGGGCTTCATGTCCGCGGAGGGTGCGAAGCAGGAGAAGGAGAAGGGCACGGCGAAGGTCCGCCGCGCGGTGCTGGAGGTGTCCCGGGCGGTGAGCCTCACGCCGTGGTCCGGGGACGTCACCTTCAACGCCGCGAGCCCCGGGGCCACGCCCTCCGCGCAGAAGAAGGGCAGCAACCCCGTGCCGTACGGGACGGAGATGCACGCGACGCGCTACCAGTACGGCGTGGCGCTGACGCCGGAGGCGCTGCGAGTGCCGGCCCGTGCCGTGACGGCGCTGAACCAGCTCTGCGCGCTGGGGCCTGTCGCGGGCAACCACGGCCGCTTCCTCTTCGACTTCAGTCCGGAGTCGGTCGTCTTCCGGCTCACCCAGGAGGCCGCGCCGCGCATCCTGTATGCCTTCGAGCCGTCCTCCCGCGCGGGGGGCGTGGAGCTCGCTGCGCTGCTGCGCAAGGTGAAGAGCGGCGACGTCCCCGCGAAGGAGTTGGTGTTGGGCGGGCAGGTGGTGGAGGGGCTGGGCGCCGAGGAGCGCGAGGTGCTTTCGGGCGCGGAGCTCCACACGGGCGTGGTCGCCGCCTGCCGCGCGGCGTGCAAGCGGCTGGAGGTGAGGAAGAAGTGATCGCGCTCGAACTGTCCGTGCCCGTGGCGTGCTGGCGCAAGGGCCGGGCGCGCGAGCTGGTGGAGACCGAGGTCCTGCCGCCGCCCGCGACGTGCTACGGCGCGTTGCTCTCGCTCGTGGGTGAGCAGGACCGGGAGCGGCACCGGGGCTGCCGCGTGACGGCGGGTGTGTTGAACGCGCCTGTCATCAGCACGGTGCTTCGCACCTTCTGGCGGTCGAAGAACCTGAAGGTCGCGAAGGGGAATGACGAGAACGCCGCGCCGGACCAGCAACAGCTCGTCATCGACGCGCGCCTGGTGGTCTGGTGCGACAGCCGGGAGGAGCCGGACTCGGGTGAATCGCTGGAGGACCGTGTCGTCCGGGCGATGCGTGAGCCTGGCTCCGTGACGCGGGCCGGGGGGTGGTCGCTCGGGGAGTCCACGCACCTCATCAATGACGCGCGTCTGCTCCCGGAGGGGCGGCCGCCAGCGGGCTGTCGGGCCTTCCTGACCGCGTCCACCGGCGCTCTCACCCTGCCGGTCTGGGTGGACCACGTGGGCACTCGTGGCACTCGTTACGAGGTGGGGCGGCTCGAAGAGGTCTTGGCTGCTCCCGAGGTCCAACGGCTTCCGCGCATCCCGCTCGCGGAGGGCGCTGGATAGGTGTCTGTCGTTGTCACGCGGTACCGGGGCGGGGGGCCCCAATACATGAACGCATCATCCACGAGTCCGAAGCCTGTCGTCGGCGAGCCGTCCATCCGCACGCACGCGCTGCATGCGCTGGCGTACTGCGAGCGGCTCTTCTACCTGGAGGAAGTGGAGGAGTTGCGCGTGGCGGACGCCGCCGTGTTCGCGGGACGGCGGCTGCACGTCCAACTCCAGGAGGAAGGCGAGCACGTCGAGCTGGAACTGGCGAGTGAGGCATTGGGCCTGCACGGAAGGGTGGACGCGGTGAAGACGCGGGAGGGGACGCTGGTCGTCTACGAGCACAAGCGCGGACGCCATGCGCCTGGAGGGGATGCGCCAGAGGCGTGGCCGAGCGATCGGCTCCAGGCGGGGGCCTACGCGCTCCTGGTGGAGGAGCGCTTCCCGGGGGCGCCCGTGGAGTGCCGGGTCCGCTACCACCAGACGGACACGACGGTGCGCTTCCCGTTGGACGCGGCGCTGCGGGGCGCCGTGGTGGCGGCCGTGGCGCGTGCCCGGCTGCTGCGTGCGTCGCGGGAGAGGCCGCCCGTGACACAGGAGGAGCGCAAGTGTGCGAAGTGCTCGCTGGCGCCCGTGTGCCTGCCGGAGGAGGAGCGGCAGGTGGTGGGGGAGGAGCGGCCCCGGCTCTTTCCGGAGGATGATGTGCGGCAGGTGCTGCACGTCGCGACGCCTGGGACGCGGGTGGGGCGCGCGGCGGAGGAGCTGGTGGTGACGCCACCCGAAGGGGAGGGCGCGCCGTCGAGGCAGCCCGGGCGCATGGTGTCGGCGCTCATCGCGCATGGAGCGGTGCAGGTGAGCGCGCAGGCGTTGGCTTACTGCGTGGAGAACGACATCGGCGTGCACTGGTTCACGTCCGGGGGGCGCTACTTGGGGGGATTGGGTGGTGGGGCGGGCAACGTCCACCGGCGGTTGCGGCAGTTCGAGGCGCTACGGCAGGCGTCCGTGTGTCTGGGGCTCGCTCGCCGCTTGGTGGCGGCGAAGCTGGAGGGGCAGCTCCGCTTCCTGCTTCGCGCCTCGCGCGGTGATTCGGAGTCGCGTCAGGTGCTGGCCTCGGCGGTGCGGGACCTCCGGGCGTTGCTGCCGAAATGCGAGGAGGCGCCGTCGCTGGAGGTGCTCCTGGGGTTGGAGGGCGCGGGCGCGGCGCGGTACTTCGGAGCGCTGCCGTACCTTCAAGGCGAGGACGTGGACACGCGGCTGCGCTTCGAGGGCCGCAACCGGCGGCCTCCGAGGGACCGGTTCAACGCGGTGCTCGGCTTCTTGTTCGGACTTGTCCACCGTGAGGTGGAGGCGGCCATTCGGGCGGTGGGGCTGGATGTGGCGTTTGGTTTCTACCATCAGCCCCGGGGCACGGCGGGGCCGCTGGGACTGGATGTGATGGAGCTCTTCCGGGTGCCGCTGGCGGACATGCCGCTGGTGGCCTCGGTGAACCGGCGGGCGTGGGACGCGGACGCGGACTTCGAGGTGACGTCCGAGCACGTCTGGCTCAGCAAGGCGGGGCGGGCGAAGGCCATCGAGCTGTACGAGCGGCGCAAGCGGGAGACGTGGAAGAACAACGTGCTGGGGTACTCGCTCAGCTATGCGCGGCTGGTGGAGCTGGAGGTGCGGCTGCTGGAGAAGGAGTGGACCGGCAAGCCGGGGCTGTTCGCGACGTTCCGCTTGAGGTGAGCCATGGCCGAGCCGAGGCGTTGGTATTTGATTACCTATGACATCCGCGACCCCAAGCGGTGGCGGAAGGTGCATGCCCTGCTGAAGGGATACGGAGAGTGGCTGCAGCTCTCCGTGTTCCGCTGCTCGCTGACGGACCGGGACCGGGAGAAGCTGCGCTGGGAGCTGTCGCGGCGGATGGACGCCGTGGATACGTTGCTGGTGATTGGGCTGTGTGGCGGGTGCGTGGAGCGCGTGCGCGCCATCAACGCGAAGGAGGACTGGCCGGAGGAGCCCGCACCGTTCAAGGTGCTGTGAGACGGACGACAATCAAGCACCTCGCCGTGGCGGAGGCTCGCGATGGCGAAAGTGGCGGATTCCCTGTCGTTTCATGGGGGTGAGGCTCTTTGACAGGTGAATAGGTGCATGATCGATGAAAAGCCGAGTGGTTTCATGGGGTTGGCGATTCTGGGTAGGGCCTGGGATGGCCAACCTGGGGGAAGGAGGGGGAGGTGCTTGAAAGGGGTTTGTAAGGTGCCGGAATTGCTGGGGGATTCAGGCGGGCTGTCTCGCTCGCCGTGATGCCGAAAGGCGTTGAGCACTGCTGACGCACCACGGCAAGCGGATGGGGCGCTGTCAGTCCCGCTCGCCGTGATGCCGAAAGGCGTTGAGCACGTTTCCGACGCGCACGCGCTTGCGGTGTCCGTCCGGGTCGTCCCGCTCGCCGTGATGCCGAAAGGCGTTGAGCACAAGGCGTTGCGCGCCACCATCTGGCAGTGCATGCCGTCCCGCTCGCCGTGATGCCGAAAGGCGTTGAGCACCCGTGGCGGCACACCTGTACGGTGCCAAGTCATGAGTCCCGCTCGCCGTGATGCCGAAAGGCGTTGAGCACAATCCTCACTGTACGAACAGCCCGCGCTGCGTCCTGTCCCGCTCGCCGTGATGCCGAAAGGCGTTGAGCACGCCTGATGCAGCGTGGATACACGCTGAAGCCGCCTGGTCCCGCTCGCCGTGATGCCGAAAGGCGTTGAGCACGAGAAGGGTGTCAAGGCTAGCATTGAAGGCTTTGTCCCGCTCGCCGTGATGCCGAAAGGCGTTGAGCACGAGGTCGCTGCCGCCCTGCGCGCCGTGGGCTTCCAGGTCCCGCTCGCCGTGATGCCGAAAGGCGTTGAGCACGCGTCTATCGCCAGGACAAGGGCTGTGTGTCCTTGGAGTCCCGCTCGCCGTGATGCCGAAAGGCGTTGAGCACCCTCGGATGTTGCGTTGGATCGCGTCGTAGGTGTGTTGTCCCGCTCGCCGTGATGCCGAAAGGCGTTGAGCACGGCGCGGAGCCGACCGCCATCGCGCGTTCCTTCGTCCCGCTCGCCGTGATGCCGAAAGGCGTTGAGCACCGCCAGGGGGGGTCCTGAACGCGATTCACCGCGTCGTCCCGCTCGCCGTGATGCCGAAAGGCGTTGAGCACAACGACCTCTGGTCGAAGTTGGTGCGTGGCAACGAATGTCCCGCTCGCCGTGATGCCGAAAGGCGTTGAGCACCCTCGGATGTTGCGTTGGATCGCGTCGTAGGTGTGCTGTCCCGCTCGCCGTGATGCCGAAAGGCGTTGAGCACCAGGGCTGGGACCTGTATCTGGAGAAGACGCGCGTTGTCCCGCTCGCAGTGATGCCGAAAGGCGTTGAGCACTACCCACCCATGCCGACCGTTATCAGCTCCCACATCTGTCCCGCTCGCCGTGATGCCGAAAGGCGTTGAGCACCTCGATGCGATGGGTTCGAATCCGGGCGGTCCTGTGACGTCCCGCTCGCCGTGATGCCGAAAGGCGTTGAGCACTCCCGGGCCTGAGCTACACATCCGCGCTGGCATGTCCCGCTCGCCGTGATGCCGAAAGGCGTTGAGCACGTCAGCATCGCGTCCGGAAACTTGCCGAGCGCCTGTCCCGCTCGCCGTGATGCCGAAAGGCGTTGAGCACCTTTACCTGCCGCGCCGACAACGACCTGCGGCGGCGTCCCGCTCGCCGTGATGCCGAAAGGCGTTGAGCACCCTTGGTACGTGGAGTGCGGCATTGCAGCTCTCATGTCCCGCTCGCCGTGATGCCGAAAGGCGTTGAGCACCTGCCGCGTCCGCCCATGTTCTTGCTCTCCATGTTTCGTCCCGCTCGCCGTGATGCCGAAAGGCGTTGAGCGTCGCTGGTTGTTACGCCAGTCGTTGTTGGTGTGGCCGCACACACTATTTGAGTTGTGAATGACTGTTCTCGCGGACACTGATTGAGGGGCTCGCGAGGAGAGGTTCCGAAAATGCCATTACGGAGCCGCGCCACCGGAAATCACGCTCGTGATGGGAGTCAACTCATTGTCGCGACAGCAGTTTCCGCGAGAAGCGGAAATGATTGCTCCCATCCTGCGGTTCTCCGGTCGCGTCAGGGCTGCCCGAAGGGCACCGCCGGAGGCGGCCAAGCCCTTGACGCGACTGGGGAACCGTAGTCCCGAGGCTACCAACCAAGTGGCTCACCGGACCATCAACAAAGGTGCGCGGCAACACCTCGGGCGACAGCTGCAAGGTGGTATTGACGGAGATGCTCTGCGACATCAACAAGAAGTCATGCTGAACTCTCTCTTGCTCCCGTTTGATGCCCTACGCCATGAAAGAACTGCTCAAGTACATCAATGGATTCGAACCCGCATTTTCCGATCAGGCCCAGGGAGCGTCGGCAGTGGAGGTCTCCCGGCTCGAGAGCCTGCTCAAGCGGCCTCTTCCCTCCCACTACAAGGACTTCCTCCTCAGCATGGGACGAAGCATGGGAAGCCTCCGCGAGGAAGATACCGACTTCGCCATCGGCCGGATCCTGAAGTTCTACGAAACGAGCAAGCGGCATCCCCCTCGGAGGTACATCTTCATTGGCGCCCAGCTCGTGGACACCTACGGAAGGTTCTTGCTCGACTGCGGGGAGGCCACGGAGCAGGCTGACTGTCCTGTTGTCCAGGCGGACCCAGAAGAGCCGTTCAAGAACGAGGACCATATCGTTCCCCTGTATGGTCCCTTGAAGGACATGCTCTTCCTGATGGCCTTCAGCAGGAAGCGGATGGCCCTTCTGGAGCATCGGCGACGGTTCCTCCCTTCACTCGTGCGCAGCGGAACGGGGAATGTCCGAATCGTGGCTCCCTCCTTGGTGGGAGCCATCGACGAGACGCTTCTCCAGCTCGGCTTCCAGACGCTGCCCTATACCAGCCCACTGACTCCGCTCTACGAGCGCGGTGACGCAGCCTTCTACGTCGACCGTTCTTCACAGGGAGGAGGACTGTCCGCCGAGTTGGCGGCACGAGATGAGCGAGAATTCGGGAGGCTGGTCGAAGTCATCCAGGATTCTACGACTCTTGTATAGTATTATCCGGTCAGGTGCACCAAGCGCGGTCGCCCCGTGCTGACGGATACGGGCGCCATTGCCATCCCAGAGGACGGCAAGTCCCGCTCGCCGTGATGCCGAAAGGCGTTGAGCACAACGCGACCTGCGGCGTCTCTTTGTATCCGTGCACCGTCCCGCTCGCCGTGATGCCGAAAGGCGTTGAGCACTCCCTGCGCGATAGGGCCGCGCGCGTGGTACCCTTCGGTCCCGCTCGCCGTGATGCCGAAAGGCGTTGAGCACAAAGGTGGGGCGTCCTCTCGCACCAGGTGCCCCGCGTGGGGTCCCGCTCGCCGTGATGCCGAAAGGCGTTGAGCACTCGACGGGGACGAAATGGGCTCACGCCTCTGGACGGTCCCGCTCGCCGTGATGCCGAAAGGCGTTGAGCACTGGAAGAAGACGGCCATCCGCCGGCTGATCAAGCTGGTCCCGCTCGCCGTGATGCCGAAAGGCGTTGAGCACACATGGATGCCGCGCAGTGCCTGCATCGGCCCGAGCCCGTCCCGCTCGCCGTGATGCCGAAAGGCGTTGAGCACCCAGCGCATATCCCTCGTACCGCCCGAGGTTCGGTCCCGCTCGCCGTGATGCCGAAAGGCGTTGAGCACCTGAGCTGCGGGTGAAGGGGGCGTTGCAGGCCAAGGTCCCACTCGCCGTGATGCCGAAAGGCGTTGACTGCCCTATCAGAAGATCTTCATTGTAGCCTGGGCCAGCCATGAACGCAGCGCCTCGCCTTCAACCCGGACGGGCGCGTTCTCGTGACCCAGATCAATCCAGGAGGCCTGGGTCGCCTGTAATCCGGAGGCGCCGCGGAGATCTGCCCCAGAAAGCCTCGCTCCATGAAGGACCGCGCCTTCCAGATGCGCATCTCGGAGATTCGCGGACGCGAGGTTGGCACTGACCAGGTAGGCGCCTTGAAGGTCCGCGCCTTGAAGGTCCGCGCCTTGAAGGTCTGCTTCGCCGAAGCTGGCTCGGAGCGCGTTCACCTGCGTCAGAATGGCCCCTCGAAGGAGCGCATAGTCCAGGTTGGCCTTTGAAAGCTGCGCTCTGGAGAGGCTGGCGCCGATGAAAGATGCGGACGCAAGGTTGGCGTGGGCGAGCTTCGTCCTGTCCAGGATGCATCCATCCAAGCGCGCCCCAGGAAGCGCTGCCTCCGATAGATCTCTCGACGACAGGTCGAGTAAGGACAAGTCAGCGTCCTCCAGGTGGAGGCGCTTGCCGTTCTGTCCCCCGGAACGCAGCCATTCGGTATGCCAATCCAATGCCTTGATGAACTCCGCCGTCATGGTGTTCATGCGCTCGTCCGTATTCGTCCTAGGGAAACCACAAGATCCTGGACGAAACTGAAGGGCCCAAGGCGTCTATCGCGTTTCGCAGCGCTTGAACGTGCTGCGCGCTCATGTTCTCGGTGTTGAGAATGACGTTTTCACCACGAGCGAGTTCGGCTTTGATTTTGTCAAGGTCTCGTTCAAGCGAGAAGCCACCCTTCCTGGGCGGGAATCGAGAGTCAAAAGTCTTGATATCCCACTTGATACCTTGGGAGTCAACGAACTCTGACTGCCCCGTTGGATCCCGTTTGATGGGTGCTGGGAGTTGTCTCCGCTCCTCAAGTTGAAGGCCCACTTCCGCCTCACGACGTGTCTTGGGGGTGACTTTCCCTCCCTGTGCCGGGTCGCTGGCCAGTTCTTCAATACGAGTTTCTCTCGGAATGCCTCCCGCCGGATTCAGTGCTGTGGCGGCCACGGCATTGGGGACGACTCCCACAGTGAGAATGCCTTCTGCCAGGGAAATCGAGCGAACGCCGCCCGACATCGCTGCTGACAGTTGGATGCCCGCGTTCGTCTCCGTTGCCAGGGCGGCACGCGCGAAGCCCGGAAGCATCGGACCCTTCGAGGCCATGTTCGCGGCCCCTCCGCCCAACGCAGCCGTCAGCGCCAGGATGAGGACTCGCGCACCATTGGCGCCCATGACTCTTCCGAAGTGGTATCCGGCGTCCTCTAGTTGCTCAAAGGATACGGCGTGCTTCGTGTCTGATGACAGTCGTTGCCACCCCTTCACGAGGTTTGAGAATGCGTCCAGGCCGATGTACGCGATGACGTATGTTGTCAGGGCAATGGCCACGAGCTTGGTGACCGGCTCGGGGACCACGACGAGGACCATGTAGGCGGCCATTGCCGAGGTAATCATCGCCTTGAGGACCAGTGGGTTGACGACTTCCTTCACCGCCTCCTCCACTCCTTCCCACACGCCGTCCCAAGCAAAGGACAGGGCCATCTTCCGCCGCATCTTGGCGTCCAGGAAGGTGAAGCCATCCTCCAGCAAGGAGAGGCACTCGCCCGGATTGTCTTGTTGGGCGCACCACGCTCCATAATCTCTCCCTTGGGGACGCGACTCCGAACCCCACGAAGCGAGATGTACACGTGGGCGGACCTCCTCCTCGGATCGTAGAGAGAAGCGCATCTCCAGCACGAGTCGGGTCATCGCCTTCTGGAATGCCCCCGAGTCCACGACGATGGGCTCCACGCGCTTCGGCGGAGTGTAGACAATGGGTGCGCCTGCTCCCGTGTCCAAGCGCACGATCCGCGGCGTCGCGCAGCCCATCATGAGCCATCCGACCAGCAAGATGCTTCCCCAATGTATATTCATTGTGTCCTCCGAGTCGTCCGCCCGCGAAAAGGAACCTGAGGAGTGGTGTTAGCATTTGAGCCCGACATCCCTCATGCCGGACCCCACGCACGAGGACAGCGCTTCAGTTCGCCAGGAATTAGCCGTTCAGCAGTGGGTGGCTGCTCGAAGGGGCTGCTGGAGGGTGGACCGTAGGCGGGACGGCGCTCGCATGCTGGATGTCCCACCTTCCTGAGCCATGGCACCTCCCCTTCCAAGGGGCCGACTGAATGATGCGATTCCGCGAGGGGGGCGAGAGGAAGTCCTATTCTACCAACCTCGGCGAGCGGTTGATCCGCTTCTATCCGAAGGATGCTCGCATCCCGATGGGCCCGAAGCACCCGGGCATCAAGCTGTCGGCCCTGATTGGCAATGAGCGGAGCATGTTGAGTGTCTCCTCCTCGCTCAAGGAGGCTATCCAGAAGCACTGCGCGAACGAGATTGAATCCCTCCCATTCACGCTCTACGACCACTGCAATCGCCCCCACCGCGAGGGCAAGTAGTCGCGGGGCATTCGTCCGCAGTGAGTCCTGGCGGTACTCCTTTCGCCGCGTTGCCCTCCGCAACTAGCGGTTGCATCGAAAATGACGCAGGATGCGAGTGTTTGGCTGTTCCTGCTTGGCCTGAGTCGGTCGTTGACGCAAGCGGAACCACCTGGCGGTCCATGGGCACGCGGGCACGAGATGAACAAGCGCCGCAACGCGCCACCGTTCTGGTGGTCCAGCCAGGACCCCTCCTAGTACCGGCAACAGTGGGTCATCATGCTTGGCTGGCGCGTGCTCACCAGTGGCTCCAACCCCATGTACAACTGGGGCTCGCTGCGCTGAAACACGTACTCTACAGGCCCTGCGCCGGAAGATGGCTCAGGCGCCCGCGGCAGCGACCTCGGCCCAGAGCGTGTCGCCTTCCAGCACCTGGTTCAGTGGCGCGCGTTGCTCGGAGACACGCAGCAGCACGGCGGCGAGTTGGTCCAGGTGGATGGGCCGCATGTTCCGCAGTGGAGGCAGGCGGGTGAGGGCGCGCAGCACGGGGTTGATGTGGTGGTACTCGCCCTCGAAGGCGGGCGGGCGCACCACCGTCCAGGGGATGCCGCTCTCTCGCACCAGCCGCTCCGCCTCCGCCTTGGCCTTGAGGTACGCGCCCACCGGCCGGCCCGCGCCCACGGAGCTGAGCAGCACGAGGTGGTCCACCCCCGCGCGCCTGGCGGCCTCCACCAACTGCCGCGTGGTGCCGATGTCGCTCGTCTCATACGTGTCGCCCGACCCGAAGCGCTTGCGCATGGTGCCTATCAACTGGAGCACCGTGGTGCAGCCGCGCATCATCTCCACCAGCGCCTCACCGTCAGACAGCTCCACCACGGCCTTGTGGGGCCAGGGGCGGACCAGGTCACTGTCCGCGCTCTTCGGGCGCACGTGCGCGAGGACAGGCGGCGCACCGCGCGACAGCGCCTGTCGCATCAGCGTGCGGCCCGTGGCACCCGTGGCACCAGCGACGAAGAGATGACGAGAGGGCGTGTTCATGAGGGCGGACTCCGGTGGAGATGGGCAGCGCGTCGTGCGGGCCCGAGCGATGACGCGGGCTGTCGGCTCTTCATCACACTGCGTCGCGCGAGCCCAGCGCGGCGTGGCGCTCCGTGTCGAAAGAGGCACACGCCGCGCCCCCAAGCCGGGTGTTGAATAACCATCGATAGACAGTCACCCGATGGGTTGAGGCCCTGTCCTCCAGGCGATACATTGCCGCGCCTTGGAAAATCCCGAACCCCTTGTATTCCAGCAGAGCTTCCAGGGGCTGCTTCGCGCCTTGGGTGATGACCTGGATGACGCGTGCGTGGGCCGACTGCGCGAGGCGGGCCTCGATGCGCGAGGCTCGCTGGCGCTGGCCTATCCCTTGAAGGTCTGGGTGGCCGCGCTGAAGGTCGCGGCGGCCACGCTGGCACCGGAGGCGCCGCTGGACGAGGCCGCCGCGGTGGTGGGGCGGCGCTTCGTGGAGGGCTTCAGCTCCACGCTCATCGGCAACGCGCTGTTGGGCACCGTGCGGCTCCTGGGGCCGCAGCGCATGCTGTCGCGGATGACGCGCAACCTGCGCACGGGCACCAACTATCTGGAGACGCACATAGAGCAACTGGGGCCCACCCGGTATGAGCTGACCTGCCGGCCCGTGGTGGTGGCGGGCTTCTACGTGGGGCTCTTCCTGGCGGGGCTGGAGGCCAGCGGGGCGAAACACCCCTCGGTCCAGATTGTCCGGAGGGAGGGCGAGGAGGCGGTGTACGACATCGCTTGGAGCTGAGCATTGACGGGGAGGGCGTGCTAGTGACGGCCTGAAATGTCGACGCCTTCACCCACCCCCTCTTCGTCCACGGGTTTCTCGGATACCCAAGCCCAGCTCTCCGCCACCCTCCGCGCGCTGTCCGCGCGGCTGCCCGAATCTCTGACGGTGCGGGAGCTGATGCAGGCGTGTGGTGAGCAGGGCCTGCTGCTCTTCTGTTGCATCCTGACCTTCCCCTTCCTCCTGCCCGTGTCGATTCCGGGCGTGTCCACGGTGTTCGGCCTGCTCATCGTCCTCATCGGCGTGGGCGTGACGTTCAACCGGACGCCCTGGCTGCCCCGGAAGCTGCTGGACAAGCCGCTGCTGCGCACCAACCTGGCCCCGGCGTTGGACAAGGGCGCGGACGTCTTCACCAAGTACGTGGACAAGATGAGCAAGCCGCGGCTGCTGGCGCTCACGCACGGCTCCAGCACCAACCGCTTCAACGGCTTCATGCTCTTCTTCGCGGGCGTGCTGCTGATGATGCCGTTCGGCCTGATTCCCTTCAGCAACACGCTGCCCGCGCTGGCCGCGCTCTTCTTCGCCATCGGCATCCTGCAGCGCGACGGCTACTTCATCCTCATGGGGCACGGGATGACGGTGGGGTCGCTCACCTACTTCACCGTCATCATCTACGGCGCCGTGCAGGGGGGCCGCAGCCTGGCCAGTGTCTTCGGCGGGGGCTGAGCCCGCGCCTGGGTAGTGGCTGACCTGCCGCCCAGGCTCGCCTTATTTGCCCGGTGAGCCGGGGATTACGGTGCGTCTGGAATCAGTCCTACCGCCGCCAGGGGTTCCCGTTATCATCGGGGGCGGGCGGCCCCCCTCTGATGCGGCAATTTCCTCATGAAACCCGGCACCGGCCGGAGGATGCGACGCGTCGCCACGCGGAAGGCGAGGTCGTGGGCGGGCGCTACCGCATCCTCGGCTTCCTGGGCCGGGGCGGTGCGGGCACGGTGTGGCGCGCGCAGGATCTGCTGGCGGGCCCCGTCGCGGTGAAGCGGCTGCACCAGACGCTGGAGGACCTGGCGCGGCTGCCTCGGCTGCCCGAGGGCGAGTACACGCCGTCTTCCATCGCCCGGCATGAGCTGGCGCTGTCGCTGGCGCACGAGTTCCAGACGCTCGCCTCGCTGCGCCATCCGAATGTCATCAGCGTACTGGACTACGGCTTCGACGCCGAGCACCGGCCCTATCTGGCCATGGACCTGCTGGAGGACGCTCGGCACCTGGTGCAGGCGGGCACGGGGCAGCCACTGCGTGTGCAGGTGGGGCTGCTGATGCAGACGCTGATGGCGCTGGCGTACCTGCACCGGCGCGGCATCATCCACCGCGACCTCAAGCCCGCCAACGTGCTGGTGGCCCACGGGCAGGTAAAGGTGCTGGACTTCGGCCTGGCGGTGGGGCGCGAGCACGTCCACCACGCGCAGCCGGGCGGCACGCCGGGCTACCTCGCGCCAGAGCTGTTCGAGGACCAGCCGCCCTCGGAGGTGACGGACCTCTTCAGTGTGGGCGCCATGGCCAGCCAGATGATGTTCGGCCGGCTGCCACATGCCGGACAGGTACCCGCGCCGCCGGACTTCCCACCCGCGCTGAAGGCCGTGCTGGAGCGGCTGGTGTCGCCGGACCCGAAGCTGCGGCCCCGCAGCGCGGACGAGGTGATTGCCGAGCTCTGCGCCGCCACCGGTGAGCCGGTACCGCCCGAGTCCGCCGCCACACGCGAGAGCTTCCTCCAGGCCGCGCGCTACGTGGGCCGGGTGGAGGAGCAGGCGCGGCTGTCCACCGTGCTCGAGTCAGCGATGGTGGGCCGCGGCGGCGCGTGGCTGGTGGGTGGGGAGAGCGGCGTGGGCAAGTCGCGGCTCCTGGAGGAGCTGCGCGCGCTGGCGCTGGTGAAGGGCGCGGTGGTGCTGCGAGGTCAGGGCGTGGCGGCGGGTGGCAGCCCGTACCAGGAATGGCGTCCGGTGCTGCGCTGGCTGGCCATCCTCACCACGCTGAGTGAGCGCGAGGCCAGCATCCTCAAGCCGCTGGTGCCGGACATCGAGGCGCTGTTGGGGCACCCCGTCGCGGACCCCGCCGAAGTGGGCGCGGACATGGTGCAGGCGCGGCTGCTCCAGGTGGTGGAGGACGTGTTCGCGCGGCTGACCCAGCCCGTGGTGGTGGTGCTGGAGGACCTGCACTGGGCGGGCGATGAGTCGCTGCTTCTGCTCTCACGGCTCGCCACGCGGGCGTTGACGCTGCGCCTGTTGCTCATCGGCAGCTTCCGGGACGATGAGGCGCCTTCGCTTCCCTCGGCGCTGCCAGGCCTGTCACTGCTGCGGCTGCCTCGGCTGGACGCTCGGGAGGTCTCCATCCTCAGTGAGTCCATGGTGGGGGCACCCGGAGCCCGGCCCCACCTGGTGGACTTGCTGCTGCGCGAGACGGAGGGCAATCCCTTCTTCCTCGTGGAGGTGGTGCGGGCGCTGGCGGAGGAGGCGGGAGGGCTGGACCGGCTTGGCGACATGGCACTGCCGGAGCGCGTCTTCGCTGGCGGCGTGCGCAGGCTGGTGCAGCGGCGGCTGGAGAAGGTGCCGGTTCCATCGCGGGAGTTGCTGCAGGTGGCCGCCATCGTCGGGCGGCAGGTGGACGTGCCGCTGCTCCAGCAGGCCGCGCCGGATGTGGACGTGGAGCACTGGCTGACGGACTGCGCGGCGGCGGCGGTGCTGGACGTGGCGGATGGGCGCTGGCGCTTCGCGCACGACAAGCTGCGCGAAGGGGTGCTGGATGATTTGCCCGTGGACGCGCGGCCCGCGCTGCACCGGCGCGCCGCGCTGGCGATGGAGGCGGCGCATGGGCAGCGGGCGGAGTGGACGGCGGCGCTCACCTACCACTGGGGCATGGCCGGGGACGCGCTGCGTGAGGCTCGCTATGCGCTGCGCGCGGGCGAGGATGCCCTTCGCGTGGGCGCCTGCCGCGAAGCACTGCCTTTCCTCACCCGGGCGCTGATACGGGTGACCGAAGTGGGTGGCGACGCCATGACGTTGGGGCACCTGGAGGCACTCCTGGCGGAGACGCGCTTCCAGTTGGGGGAGCTCCAGTCCTTCCGTGAGCATGCGGAGCGTGCGCTGCGGCACTTCGGTTGGCCCGTGCCGTCCAGCCGCATGGGCTGGGCGCTGGGGACGTTGGGGCAGGGCCTGCTGCGGCTGGCTCAGAGCTCCCGGCCGGAGGACTACGACGAGGAGACGGAGGAGCAGCGGCGGGTGCGGCGCGTGGCGGGGCGGCTGTTGATGCGGCTGCTCGATGCGTTCATCTATGCGCACCAGGCGCTGCCCGTTCTCTGGTCCGGCCTGCGTGCGTTGAACCTGTGCGAGCCGGCGGGCGCGTCGCCGGAGCTGGCGCGGGGCTACACGAGCATGGCGGTGGTGGCGGGCACGCTGCCCATCCGGTCGGTGGCGGAGACGTGGTCCCGCCGCGCGTTGGAGGTGGCCGAGCGCGTGGGCAACCCCGCGGACCTGGCCTTCGTGCTGTGTCGCAACGCCGTGTATGGCGCGTACGTGGCGCGGTGGGCGGAGGCCGAGGCGTGGCTGGAGCGGGCCATGGGTATCGTCGACTCGGTGGGCGACGTGCGGTTGGCGGAGGAGTGCCGCGCGCTGCTGACGGTGGTGTCGTGCTACCAGGGGAAGTTCGCGCGGGGGCTGCCGCTGATGGAGTGGCTGGAGCACTCGGCGCGGCGGCGCGGAGCGCTCCAGACGGAGCACTGGGCGCTGCACTACCAGGCGCACATCCATTTACGGTTGGGCGACTACGCGAAGGCCCGCGCCGCGCTGACCCAGACGCTGGCGTGGACGGAAGCCCAGGGTGGGCAGACGGACCGCATCATCGTGGAGGGGACGCTGGCGCTGTTGCGGCTGCGTGAAGGGGACGCGGAAGGGGCCCGGGCCGCGGCGGACCAGGCGCTGGCGAGAATGTCGTCCGGCAAGCCCGTGGCGCACTTCGTCTACTTCGGTGTGATGACGGTGGCGGAGGTGCTCCTGACGCTGTTGGAGCGGGGCACGGATGCCTCGCTGGTGGCGAGCGCCAAGGCCGCGCGCCGGGAGGCGGAGGTCTTCGCCAAGGTGTTCCCCTTCGGTGAGGCCGCGGCGCGCTTGTGGCGTGGGCAGGAGGCCTGGCTGGATAACGACGCCACGCGGGCCTTCGAGGCGTGGCGCCGGTGTGTCGCTGTCGCATCGAGGAAGGGGCAGTCCTTCGAGGAGGCCCACGCGCGGGTGGCGCTGGCCAGGCACCTGCCATTGGAGGACCCGGCACGGTGGGTCCATCAGCAGCGCGCGGTGGAGTTGTTCACCCGGCTGGGCATGCGGGATGAGCAGGCCCGCGCGGAGGCGCTCGCGCGTTCATGAACGGTGTGCGCGTCCGGGACGTGGCGTTGCTGGCGTGTCCCGCATGTGGTGGGGCGCTGGTGTTCCACGGGCTCGAGACGGATGGATGCATCCGCGACGGGTGGCTGCGCTGCGGTGGCTGCGGGGAGGCATGGAGCGTAGCGCGCGGCATGGCGCGGCTGTATCGCGAGGACGCGGTGCGCGGTACGGACCGGCTGATGCGCGTCATCTACGACGGGCTGCCGGTGTTGCATGACCCGCTGACGACGCTGCTGACACCGCTGCTTCAATCTGTCTCGGAAGCGCGGATGCGCGCGGGGTACATGCGCCGTGTGGAGCTCGGCTCGCTGACGCCGCACGAGGACGGGCGCCCGGTGCGGGTGCTGGAGGTGGGCGTGGGCTCGGGGGCGAACCTGCCGCTCCTGCGTGACGGCTTGCCGCCGGGGCTCGACGTGGAGGTGTGGGGCGTGGACCTGAGCGAGGGCATGCTCAAGCACTGCAAGCGGCGGTTGCGGTCCGGAGACTGTGCGGGCGTGCGACTGATGATGGCGGATGCGCACGCGCTGCCGTTCCCGGATGCGTCGTTCGACCGGGTGTTTCACGTGGGAGGCATTGGCGGCTACCGGGCACCCGAGCGGGCCCTGGCGGAGATGGCGCGCGTGGCGAAGCCGGGCACGCCGCTGGTGGTCGTGGACGAGCAGATGGACCCGGCCTTCCGGCCCTCGCTGTTCCAGCGCGCCGCGTTCCGCGCGATGACGTTCTACTCGTGGGATCCACACAGCCCCCGGGAGCTGCTGCCTCCGGGAGCGTTCGACGTCACCGAGGAGCAGGTGGCGCCGTTTTATTACTGTCTGTCGTTCCGGATGCCGGAGGTAGATTCCGCGTCGGCGGATGCCCGGCACGGCTGAGTGAGGCACGACGCCATGCCGCGCTGCCCGTGAATACAGTGGGCGGCTGGGGATGAACAGTTTCCGCGTTTTGGCCATCACCCTGCGGTGGTAGTGCGTCTGTGCGGAAGGCCTGATTCTTATTCGCGCGTGCAAGCAATGACGCTTGCGGGGGCCATCCCAATGCCGTCTCCCGAGTCACTGACGTCCAATCCGCGTGGGACGCTTCAGCGCTGGTCCATCGACGCGGGCCAGTTACGTATCTCCCTGCAGGACCTGCCTACAGAACTCGCCTTCCGCGTCGGTCTGCGTGAGGCCGAGTGGAGGGAGCGCGGGTGGCTCGATGGGCACCAGCTCCGCTTTTCCCAGAGCGAATGGGCTGCATTGGGCCGGCCCGTGGATGGAGGGCTGGATGAAGAGGAGCGTGAGTCGCTTCATGAAGAATGGGCGGTCCTCCAGCACCTCCTGATGGACCTGGTCGGGCTCGAACAGCAGGACATCGGCTGTGAGGTCGTGGGCGTCCCTGGCGGGGCGGGTGCCCGGTATCGGGTCCGGATCGCGGGCGAGCTGCTCCCCGATGCGCCCAATCCCATCCCCTGGTTCGTTGATTCGTCCGAGCGCGGTGAGCCCATCCTGCTGGGGCCGGCTGCCGCCTGGGCTTGCGTGGAGGCCAGACTGGCAACCCATGCACCCCGGAAGGAACAGCTCGCGCGTGTCATTCGGATTCGCGGCGTCCTGGAGGATGTCTCTCGGCGATTGGCCGTCCGTGTCCAGTACACCGCACGGGGATACCTGAGCCGCTATCAGCCGCAACCTGTTGCCCGCGTGGGATTGCGCTGGGAGCAGGACCCGGAGGCGACGGAAGTCGTCTCGCTGCACCCCTACGCGATTCATCCCGATGGGAGGCAGACGGCATTGCCGCTCGGGAGCCTTCAGGCGGGTGGAATCGCGGGGGATGACGCCCGGCGGCCCCTGGTTCTCCCCGAAGGCGCTGAGAGAATCCTGGAGAACGTCCGGCCCCTCCAGCACCGCCTCGCGGCGGACGTCCAACGGGAGATGGAGGACCCCACGGTCATCATTCCCGAGGGGGTGAATGCGGACGCCATCCTCGACCTCTCGCTCTACTCCGAACGCGTCCTCGGCTTCGAGGTCCAGCGAGGACGCGAGCCCGCTGTGGGCGTCGAAGGCTCGGGGCTCGAATGGATTGACCCAGGTGACAGGGAGCGCGGATTCTCGTTCACGTTGCGAGTTGCTTCGCCGGACGGTCGTGACGCCGTGCCCTTGCGGCTGGATTCGCGGGAGACCGCCGCGGAGCTCTACGCCGCGAACGAGGCTGCGCTGGCACGAGGTAGCACGGAGCCGCTCACCGTGGCGGGGGCTCGCATCGCACCGGGGGAGGACCTGCGGCGTCAGTTGACGACGGCGCTTCGTCTGTCGGAGCCTGAGCCTGGGACGGCTGCTCCCTCCGGTGGAGACTCTGCGTCTTCATCCAAGCCCAAGAAGTCCATTGAAGCCGTCAGGGTGCGTGAGCTGGCCGCATCGGCCACTGGCTCAGCGCAATCCGGCATCGATGACCCCGTGCCTTGGGAGTTGCTGCGTTCCGTGATGGTGACGGGCGTCGAGCTCAAGCTTCACCAGCGACAGGGAATTGAATGGCTGTGGCGCCGCGCGCGGGAAGCGACGCCTGGTGTCCTGCTGGCGGACGACATGGGCCTGGGCAAGACACTCCAGGTTGCCTGCTTCCTCACGCTGCGGCGCATGACGCTCCATGAACAGCTTCCTCCTGGAACGCGGCTGAAGCCTCAGCTCGTCGTGTGCCCGACCATCCTGCTGGAGAACTGGCGCCAGGAACTGGAGCGTTTCTTCGTCGAGTCCACCTGGGAGCCCTTCATTCTCCATGGTGCCGGTTTGGAGGCCGTCAAACGTGACGGAGAACTGAACGGCGCCTTCCTGTCGCGGCAGGACCTGGTGCTGACCAACTACGAGACGCTGGGGGCCTATCAACGCTCGTTGCTGAAGGTGGACTTTGACGTCGTCGTGTTCGACGAGGCGCACAACCTCAAGAACCCAGACACCCTGCGCTCGCGCGCCGCCCGCGCGTTGAAGCGCTCATTCGCGGTCGGCCTGACGGGCACGCCGGTGGAGAACGAGTTGCTCGACGTCTGGGCCATCTACGACGCGCTTCAGTGCCGGCAACCCCGTGTCTTCGGCACGCGTGCGGCGTTCCGAGAGGAACACCAGGGAGAGGAGGCCATCGAAACCCTGCGCCAACGCCTGGACTATCCCTCTCCGGGCTGCACCTTGCTGCGGCGAGAGAAGGCGGAGGCCCTCAAGGACCTGCCTCCCAAACGCCCGCAGTGCAGGAAGGTCGAGATGACGGAGGAGCAGGAGTCGCAGGAGCGGCTCATCGCGCGGCAGATGTCCTCGCGGGGCTCGTTCTGGGCGCTTTCCGCACTCCAGAAACTCTATCAGCATCCCGCGCTGCTCACGGATGCACGCGGGCTGTCGTCGGTCACCGCGCTCCGGGAGAGCCCGAAGACACGACTGTGCTTGGAGTTGCTGGAGGAGATTGAGAGCCAGGGCGGTGGCGCGGGGTCGGAGAAGGCCCTGGTCTTCGTTCTGTCCCGGGCGATGCAGGACCTGTTGGCGCAGCTCATCGCGGAGCGATTCCGTCTGGGGCGTGTCGACATCGTCAACGGAGAGCCAGACAGCCGGAAGGCGGCGCTTCAGAACATCGACGCCTTTTCGCGGGCCAAGGGATTCCAGGTCTTGATTCTGAGCCCACTAGCGGCGGGAGCCGGACTCAACATCGTCGCGGCGAATCACGTCATCCACTACGGGCGTTGGTGGAACCCCGCGAAGGAAGACCAAGCGACGGACCGCGCCCATCGCATCGGGCAGGTGCGTCCCGTGCATGTGTACTACCCGCTGCTCCACCGCCAGGGTCGTCCCGATATGGGCTTCGACCTGCGGCTTCATGATCTGGTCGAGCGCAAGCGCGCCATCGCGCGTGACTTCCTGTCGCCCACGAACGACGACACTCAGCAGTACTCGGGTGTCTTCCAGAGGGCTCATGAAGAGGGGGAGGGCTGAAGCATGGATACCCTTGCGGCGTTATGGCGAGATCCGGAGCTGCGCCATGCGATCGGCATCATCGCGATGCTGTCGCTGCTGGCTCCGATCCTGGTCGAGGTGCGGCGACGAAAGTTGCGACGCGCCATCGAGTTGCTGGATACGCATCTTGAAGACGTGCTCGAAGGGCGGCGGGAGGAGCCAGGGCCTCAGGTAGAGGCGCGGGCGCTGTGGCGAGCCATTCGTGAGCAGCTCGTCTTCCCGCCAGGAGGTCAGCCGATGCCGCGGCCCGCCCTCATCCGGGCGGAGCCCTCTCAGGGCTTGCGCGAGACGTGCAGGGCACTGTTCCGGCATTCGTGGGGGCACGCGCTGGGAAAGAACCTGACGGGCATCGCACTCGTCATGACGTTCGGTCTGCTGGGAAAGGTACTGGTGGGGCCCGTCAGGGAGGCGCTGATGGGCGGCGGCGCGGCGGGGGCCACGCAGGCGGTGTTGCTCTCCGCTGCCATCGGGCAGATGGGAGCCAAGTTCTTTGTCTCAGCGATGGGCTTGGTGGGGTCGTTCTTCTTCCAGGCGATCGCGTCGGTCCAGGAGAGTCGGTTGCTGGCGAGGCTGGATGCCATGCGTCCTCGTTTCGAGTCCGCTACCCAGACGCTGGATGCACACGGCATCGTGTTGGCGACCGCGAGGCGGGACGCGCTGAGCGCGCTGAAGGGTGAGCTGGTCCAGACACGTCGCGAGCTCTCGGAGCGGCTCCTCCATCTGGAGAGCGTCGAGGTCTCACTCCAGGACATTGGCACCCAGGTCCAGACGAGCTTCGGCACCATGATGAAGGAGCAGGTCGGTGACGTCATCACCCGGCAGCTCTCCGCGGTGGAGAAGGCCGTGCGGGAGATAGCCACCGACCTCCAGCGCTCCATCGCCTCCGGATTCGCGGCGACGCTCCAGCAGGAGATGTCCACAGTCCGTGACAGCCTGGGCTCCATCCAGCAGTCGCTCTCCGAGCGGCAGGAGCATGACCTGGGGCGCATCCTCGAACAGCTCCGGGACGCCGTGTCCGGCGGATTTCATTCCCAGTCCCAGGACATGGCGAGGCAGATGCAGGAGCTGCTGGGCGTGCTTCCCCGGCTTGAACAGCAGTTCGAGGCCATGTCTCACATGATGGGAACCCAGGCGCGTCAGTGGGGCGCGGAGAACCAGCGCGCAATCGACGTGCTGGGGGCTCGCGTCACCACGGTCGTGGAGAGCTTCGACTAGGTGCGGGATGGACTGGAGGTCGCTGTCTCTCGCGTTCTCAAGGCGTCCACGGAGTCGTCACATCGGCTGGGGATGGAGAATCAGCAGGTGCTCGGGCAGTTGGAGCGCAGCGTGGAGTCCGTCGTGGAGCGCTTCCAGCAGGTGCTAGCGGGCATGGATGCGAGCACCCAGCGGCTCGTGCAATCCGCGTCGCATTCAGCCGAGCACATCCATCAGCAGGCGGGAACTCAGTCGATATTGCTGTCGCAACAGGTGGAGGCGCTCCGCTCGGCCGCGAACGTAGACATGAACAGCTTCCAGAGCCGGTCCGAGGAATTCTCCAAGGTCATGGGGACGACCCAGGATGGGCTCCGGCAGCTCACGGAGCAACTGCGAAACACAGCCAGCCAGCTTGCTTCCGCGACCCGGGGGGCCGGTGAAACGCATGACAAGGCGAAGGGGGCAGCTGTTCAGTTGGAGCAGGTCTCTCGCCAGCTCATCGAGACTGCCAAGGAGTTCAATCAGGTCACCCAGGGCCGCCGCGAAGTCGTCAAGGTGGAGGAGAATCTGCTGAACGCGCAGCGCCAGGCGATTGAACGTATTCAGCCCGTGCTCAACGGATTGACGCGCAGCTACGAGGAGTCCGTCGAGAAACAGGCACAGGCGTTGAGTGGCCAGTGGACCAAGGTCATGCAGGACCTGAGAGGCGTGGTGGAGAAGACGTCGGGGGAACTGGCTCAGGGCGTCGATGACCTCAGCGAGACGGTTCAGGAACTCAGCAAGGCGCTGAAGACGCAGGTGCGGCGGACATGAGCGCCTCTGGAGATGGGAGTGAGAAGTCGCTGGCGGACCTCATGGCGGGCGTCGCGGTAGTGTTCCTGCTGTTGGCGGTCATCTTCATTCTCGAAGCGCATGAGCAGCGTGAGGCCGCCATCCGCGACAAGGAGGCCGCCATCGAGAAGGTGGATTCGCAGAAGGAGGGCGTCCAGGAATCACTCATCGCGCTGCGGGAGGATTTGATTTCACTTGATGCCATGCTCGATGGCGGCTTCATCGCGCTCAGCGGGCTGGATGGTGGCGTGAATGCCTTGGAGATTGAATTCAAGAACATGCAGTTCGGCCTGGGCCAGTGCCGGACGCCTCTTGCCTATGTCGAGCAGTTCGAGCGCGGCGCTGTTCCCCTTATTCATCGCGTCTGCCAGGCGGTGGAGGCCATGCGGGACGCGGGCGCGGAGCCCTCCATCATCCTGGAAGGGCACACCGATGACCGTCCGTTCCTGGGGACGAGTTGGGAGTGCGGTGTCCGGGAAGGGGTGGCGCGGTACAGCTTCGAGAACAATGTGAGGGCGAGTGCCGCGCGCGCCCAAGAAGTATTCTTCACGGTGCGTAATCAACTCCGCGACGCGGGCTACGAGCGGGACTGCTTCGATTCGAACTTCGTTGTCTCAGGGCGTGGGCAGACCGCGCCCCGGCCTGGGACGGATGGCAGCGAGCCTGAGAACCGGCGGCTCGTCATCCGCGTGCGCGGCGACCTGCGCTTGTAGGAACTCTGATGGGACTGGATGCATGGCTTACAGGCGTGCAGGAGAGGCAGCGGACCGCGCTCGCGGGTCTCGGCACGTTTCAACAGCAGGTGGAGAGCGGGCTCCGGCAGCTTCGCGTCAGCTTGGATGAGGCACAGCGGCGCACGGATGAACGGGAGCCTGGACGCGCGCTTCGAGTCCTCGAATCGCTCGACGTCGAAGGCGTGCTCGGGAAGGTGCGGGTCGGGGACTTTTCCGAGTTGTCCCGTCGTGAGCGACGAGCCGTTCCCTGGCTGTGGCGCCGGGTCGAGCCAGCGTCCATGGAAGGGTTCCTGAGTCACTTCCCGGAAAGTTGGCCCCGGCTCGTGAGGCAACGGCTCCGGGACTGGTGCCTGGCGGACGGGGATTCGAAGCGCATGCGTGAATGGTCACAACTGACCAGTCGCTATTCCACGGACTCCCGCCTGCTTCGGTGGAACTTGCCTGTGTCCATCGAAATGGCGCTCAGTCCGGAGGGACCGAAGGGGGTCGCGGCCAGGTGGGGGGACCGCCCGCTGCGAGAGGTCGTCGACTTGATGGGGCACGCAGGCCTACGGCCCGCGGTCGGCTATTCAGGGCATGTCGTTGCGGAGTATTTGCTGCAACGGTGTGCGGCACGGCAGGATGCGTCCGAATCCCTGCTGTACCTGCTGGAAGCCGAGGCAGGACGGGCGTGGCTTCCGAGCGCGAGCGCTGACCGGAGCGTCATCGGTGCTCCGCTGGAGGCGCGTGTCGCCGTCATCGCGGCGATACTGGAGTGTCGCGCGCACGGGCGGGTCCACAAGGATGCGCAGTCCCGCGTCGAGGAGCGCCTCATCGCGAAGGACAGCGTCTTCGGGGACCCTCGGATCTCCATCTTGACTGAGGCGTGGAGCGCGGTTCGCGGTCGCTCAAAACAGGCTTTCGAGGCGTTCCTGTCGGCGCTCATCCAGCAGGACCTTGAGTTCTTCTTTGAGAAGGCCATGCACGAGCGGGACCGCCATGTCTTCTGGCTGCGCTACCTGGGCTCCATTAGGTCGACGACCTGTTGGCTGGCTCCGGATGCCTACGATGCTTTGCTCCGGGAGGTGCGAACGCTTCCCTCTGAGCAGCAGGCTGCTTTCAGGAGAGCGAAGCGCTTTTCCAGGTACGATGTGAGCGCATTTTGTCTGCGCTTCGATGAGTACTCGGTGGTTGAGTTCTCCAAGACGGGGAACGCGACCTATGTCTACCGCAACCGCGATATCGACAAAGTACTGAGGCAAGAGAACGTCGAGTGCGCTGACGACCTCAAGGTTCGCTCGCTCGCGGAGGCGCGGCTTTACCACCAACCCGGATGGGAGCCACGATTCGAGCAGGAGCTACTGGCACGCGGAATCGAGAAAGCCCCCGCTGCGAAGAAACGCCCGTTCTGAGCGAGCGCACGACATAGCGCTTGCGCTGACAGGTCACGTTCACGGATTCAGCACCAGGTCCAACAGCCGCAGCGTCATCCCACCGGTGAAGTCGATGGTGGCTCCGTTGAACCAGCCCGCCTCCTCACCGGCGAGCACCGTGACGAAGCGGGCCACGTCCTCCACGGTGCCCATGCGTCCCGCGGGATTCATCCTCGCGTGGGCCGCCTCCAGGCGGGCCAGGGCCCCGGGCGAGTACACGTGCTTTAGCGCGGGCGTCATCACCGTGCCGAACTTCAGCAGGTTGACGCGGTGTCCTCGCGGTCCCAGCTCCATGGCCAGGTAGCGCACGTACATCTCCAGCGCCGCCTTCGACGCGCTGATGAGCCCTGTGTTCCCCAGGTGCGTCTCATCCAGCGGATTCTGCAGACCGAGAAGCCGGGCCTCCGGCGCCAACATGTCTTCATTCACCAGGGCCTGCACCCAGAAGACGAACGAGTGCGCCATCGTGTCGAAGGTCCGGCGGATGCGCCGCGCGTGCAGCCGGTCCTCGCCCTCGGACAGGAATCGCCCCACCGAGGCACCCGCAATCGAATGCACGAAGAGCTTCACGCTCCGAGGCCCGGCGACCTCCCGCAGCGCCGCCACGCCCGCCTCCGCGGCCTCCGGTGAAGACGCATCCGCCTGCCACAGCACACCGCGTCCACCGGCGTCCCGAATCCGCTGCTCCAACTGCACGGCACCTTCCGCGTACCGGCCCCGGTGGACACCAAAGACATTCAACCCGGGCTTTCGAGTCACCGCCTCCGCGATGGCCGCGCCCGTGCCAGACGAAGCTCCCAGGATGAGCGCCCACTCCCGCGCCTCGGAACCCTCACCTTCCCTCATTGCACTGCCTTCCGTCTGCTGCCCTTGTCCACGTCGCGAGCCTTGTCGAGCAGCCGCTGCACCGCGTCCGCCACTTCCTGATGCACCGCGCGCATCGCGTCCCGGTTGCCCGCGTCGAAGCCTGGCTCCAGGTGGCGCGTCAGCGGCTCGCCCACCCACTGCGTCATCTTCACGGGGAAGGGAAGCGACAAGGGCCACAGGCCCGTGGCACCCACGCCCAGCCACAGCGGCAGCCGCGCGGGCATGCCCACCCGCCGGCCCAGCGCGTACCCGTCGTTGAGGCCCACGTACGCGTCGTCCATGCCGCAGCCGCCCACGGGGACAATCGGCAGCCGGTAGCGCACTGCCAGGCGCAGGTAGCCCATGCGCTCGCCCCAGTCGACGCGGTAGCGGTGGCGGAAGTCACGGCAGCCCTCACGCGTGCCTCCTGGCTGCAACAACACGTGTTCGCCGCGCGCCACCGCCTCGGCCAGCCGCGGGTCATCCCCCGTGACGAAGCCCAGCCCGTCCGCCACCGCGCGCATGCCCGGAATCGAATCGAACGCGCCGTGCGCCACGCCGTGCGGCAGATAGCCCAGGCGTTCGTGGAGCGTCACCGTCAGCATGCACAGGTCCACGGCCAGGGGGCGCCCGTGGTAACCGACGATGAGCTTCGCGCCGGGGCGGAGCAGCGGCTCCAGGTTCACCACCTCGTAGCGGTGATACCGGCGCAGCAGCCGGAACGCTGTCAGCCAGGCCCTCAGGGGCCAGCCGCCTGCCTGTTTCATCCGCCCACCTGGTACAGCACCGCGCCGTGGGCCACGCCCGCGCCCACGCCCACCAGGAGGATGCGGTGCCCTGGCTTCACTGGACGCGTGCGCAGCAGCCGGTCCAGGCTGGTGCCCAGCGAGGCCGAGCCCACGCTGCCCACCGTGTCCACCACGCGCACGCTCCGTTCCGGTGACACCTCCAGCGCCTGGAGGATGGCCTCCAACATGCTGCCGTTCGGCTGGTGCGTGAGCACCCACTCGACGTCGTGAAGGGTCACGCCGGCCTCGTCCAACGCCGCGCGCGCCGCCCGTACCAGCGCGTCCAGCGCGACGCGGGTCATCTCCTGGCTGGGCGTCAGGAAGCGCATCCGCTCCAGCTTGCCGGTGGCCGTCGGGTTCTCCAGCACGACGTCCGTGGGCAGCGTGCCGTCATTGCCCAGGGCCACGCCCAGGACGCCTTCTCCCGAACGGCCCGCGCCCATCACGGCGGCGGCGGCGGCGTCGCCCAGCACCAGGTAGGGGCGGGGCTCCTCGGGCGTGGTGGTGCGCGACAGCAGCTCCACGGACACGATGCCCACCGGCCCCAGCCCCGTGGCCACCGAGCGCGCCGCCAGGTCGAAGGCGCTCAGGAAGCCCATGCAGGCGTTGCTCAGGTCCATCGCGTCGCAACTTCCCGACAGGCCCAGCGCCGCTGCCACGCGGTTGGCGGTGGCGGGCGTGGTGACGTCGCCGCCCATGGAGGTGACGCAGAGGATTCGGCGCAGGGCTCGGGCCTCCAGTCCCGCCGCGTCCAGCGCGCCCCGCAGCGCCTGCGCCGCCACGTCCGCGGCCTTCGTCCCCGGTGGTGCGAAGTGGCGGGTGAGGATGCCTGTCTTCCGTGCCACCTCCGCGGCGTTTCGTCCCACGCGCGCGCACAGCTCCGCGGTCGTCACGGCGGGGCCGGGAAGGACACTGGCTGTGCCCAGGATGCGAACGGGAATCATGCGGCTTGCTGTCCTCCTGGATGCGCGTGGGCACGGACACCCCGGGCTTTGACCTGGAGCCAGTGCTGCTTCATCTCCTCCAGCCGCTTCGCGAGCGACGCATCCGCCGCCGCCCGTCCGAGGATGTCCCGGGCCTTGGTGAACTCCATGGCGGTCAGCAGCGGTGCCTCCGCGGATTGGATGTCGTAGCGGACGTCCGCGAGCAGGCTCTCCACGTCACCACTGCGGTGCAATAGCAGCACGCCACTGGCAGCCAGGTCCAGCGCGCGGGCCACCGGATTGAGTCCCGCCAGGAAGCGCCCCAGGCCGGACTGCCGCCGCGGGGACGCATGCCGGACGCCGAAGGGGAAGATGTTGCTGGAGAAGATGACGTCCGCGCCCGCGTTCAACAGCACGTGCGCGGGCACCATGCTGGTGAAGGCGCCGTCCACGTACCGCGCGGGAGGCACCACCGTGGGGCCCCAGATACCCGGCGCCGAGCCGCTGGCGCGCACCGCCAGGGCCACCGGCCCCTGCTCCAGCGCCACGCAGTCTCCGCTGGTCAGGTCCGTCGTGACAGGCAGGAAGCGGATGGCCAGTTCCTCCAGGCAGAGCCGGCCCAGGTCCTGCTCCACGAAGCGTTCCAGCGAATACGTGGTCACGATGGCGGCCGTGGCGGCCAGGGTGAGCTGCCGGCTCATGGCCCGCTCCTCCAGCCGTCGCAGTCCTTCCAGACCGTCGTGCCCATCCAGCGCGCTGCCGCAGAAGTACGCGCCCACCAGCGAGCCCATGCTGGCGCCGCTGACGATGTCGATGGGCACGCCCTGGCTCACCAGCCAGCGCAGGATGTGGACATGGTAGAAGCCCCACACGCCACCGCCACTGAGCGCCAGGCCCACGCGACGGTGGGTGAGGGCTCGGGCCCAGCGGGAGAGTGCGTCCCGCTCGGCGGGGCTCAGCACCGTGGCGTCCAGCGGACGGTCATCCACGAGCACCCGCGCCATCCTGTCCAGGCTCAACCGCAAGGGGCAGGGCGGAAGCCACTGGGGATGCAGGGACTTGCCACTCAACTCCGATGCGCGTGACGCACGGCCAGGCTCCACCACCACGGTGGGAAGCACGCGAGGGGCCGACGCCTTCCGCGCGTCCAATGTCGTCACCAGCCGCGCCGTCTTCCCCGGCATCCCGATGTCCGCCACGCGGCAGCCGTCGAGCAGGACGTAGTGGAGGCCGTGCTCGGCCGTGAGCCGTTGGAGCACCGATGGGGTCAGCAGACCGGGACCGCCAGCTTCCGCTGGAGGCAGCGTGGCGCGCAGGACGCCATCCGCCCCCTTCGTGACGGGCGCGTCATGCCCGCCGGGTGCGCTCCGGAGCAGCAGCACGCGGTCGCCAAAGTCACGGTGGATGACCTTCGCCACCAGCTCGATGAGGGAGGACAGGGGCGCGCCGCGCACGTCGCTCTCGAAGGCGATGACCTCCGCTGGCGGACGGGGCTGCTCCTGCATACCGGTGGGCGCGTGCAGCAGGCTCGCGACAGCGTCCTTCGGAAAGAAGAGGCCCTCGGAGTCCGTCGCCGCCAGGATGGTGAAGGCGTTGCTACCGCTCGACAGCGCCTCCAGTCCCAGGGGCGTGCCGGGCTGGAGCGTCATCAGGAGCACGTCACCGCGCATGACCTCCAACTCGCCCTCCAGGAGGAGGGAGAAGCCCTCGGGGGGCTCGCCTTCCCGGCACAGCACCTCGCCGCGAGCCCAGGACACGTCCTGGCCCTTGCCCAGCAGTTGGAGCAGCGCGGTGTTGCCATGGTGCCGGAGCCCGGGCGCACGTTTGAGCGCATAGAGCCGCTGGCGCCGCCGGTCATCGCGTGACGGGAAGTGAGACATGGCAACCCGCAGGATAACGAAGCCCCTCCGGCGGGGCATCCAGGGGGCCCCCAGGTCCCAGGCCAGCACTCAGGGTGCGTGGGGCTTCGGTGGGCGGACGCGGAGCCTGGCGGCCTCCAGCACCACGTACAGCACGGGGATGAAGATGAGGTTCACGAAGGTGGACAGCAGCATGCCGCCGAACACGGTGGTGCCCAGGGACTTGCGCGCGGAGGCCCCCGCCCCCGAGGCCAGCATCAGCGGCACCACGCCCATGAGGAACGCGAAGGACGTCATCAGGATGGGCCGCAGGCGCGTCTGGGCGGCGTGGATGGCGGCGTCCTCGACGCTCCGGCCTTCGTGGCGGAGCTGCTCGGCGAACTCGACGATGAGGATGGCGTTCTTGCTGGCCAGACCCACCAGCATGACGAGCCCGACCTGGCAGAACACGTCGTTCTGGAGGCCGCGCAAATTCTGCAGCCCCAGCGCGCCCAGCATGGCCACGGGGACGCCCAGGAGGATGACCAGGGGCAGGGCGAAGCTCTCGTACTGCGCGGACAGCACCAGGAAGACGAAGACGACGCCCAGCCCGAAGATGAGCAGCACGCTGCGGCCCGCCTCCTTCTGCTCCTGGGACAAACCCGTCCATTCGAAGGTGTAGCCCACGGGCAACGTCTTGCGCGCCACCGCCTCCATCGTGTCCAGGGCCTGCCCGGAGCTGGAGCCCGGCGCGGCCTGCCCGTTGATGGTCGCCGAGCGGTACAGGTTGTAGTGCTGGATGTTCTGCGCGCTGGTGATGGGCCGCACCTGCACCAGTGACTCCAGCGGCACCATCTCTCCCTTCGCGGAGCGGACGTAGAGCGCGTCGATGTCGCGCGGCTCGTTGCGGAACGGGACGGCGGCCTGCACGTACACGCGGTACACGCGGCTGGCGAAGGTGAAGTCATTCACGTACTGGCTGCCCAGGTAGACTTGCAGCGTGGAGAAGACGCCATCCAGCGGGACGCCCATTGCCAGGGCCTTCTCCCGGTCCACCTGCACGTCCAGGAGTGGCGTGTTGGCGGTGTAGGAAGAGAAGACGCCGCGGAGGCCCGGGTCCTGGCTGGCCGCGCCCACCAGCATGTCCGTCGTCTGCGCGAGCTGAGCGAGCGTTCGACCGCCTTGCTGGTCCTCCAGCACGAACTCGAAGCCGCCCACGCTGCCCACGCCGCGGATGGCGGGGGGCTCGAAGGGCAACACGCGCGCGCCGCCAATGGCCATCAGCGGGTGTCGCAGGCGCTCCACCAGTCCCGCCACGCTCTGGTCCGGCCGCTTGCGCTCGTCCCACGGGTGCAGGTTGACGAAGAGGGTGCCGTAGTTGACGCCCGTGCCCAGCAGCGAGAAGCCGCCCACGGTGAAGATGTCCGCGACCTCCGGCTGCTGGCGCAGCACGTCCTCCGCCTGGAGCAGCACATTGCGCGTGTAGTCCAGCGACGTGCCCTCCGGTCCCTGCACGGCGATGATGAGGTAGCCCTGGTCCTCGCCCGGGATGAAGCCCGTGGGCGTGAGGCGGTACACCAGGATGGTGCCGGCCAGACACACGACGAAGGCGATGACCACCGGCCAGCGCAGCGGTCCGATGAGCTTCGCCAACATCCGGCCGTAGGCGTCTCGGAACGCGTCGAGCCCCCGGTCGAACATGCGGAAGACCTTCCACTTCTGGCCTTCGTGGGGCCGCAGCAGGATGGCGCACAGCGCGGGGGACAGGGTGAGCGCCACCAGCGCGGACAGGCTGATGGAGAAGGCCAGGGTGAGGGCGAACTGCCGGTAGATGATGCCGGTGGTGCCGGGGAAGAAGGACACCGGCACGAACACCGCGGACAGCACCAGGGCAATGGCCACCAGCGCGCCGGCGACCTGCTTCATTCCCCGGTGGGTGGCCTCGCGAGGGCCCACGTCGTCCTGCTCCATGGTGCGCTCGACGTTCTCGATGACGATGATGGCGTCATCCACCACCAGGCCCGTGGCCAGCGTGAGGCCGAAGAGCGTCAGCGTGTTGATGGAGAAGCCGAACGCGTTGACGAAGAGGAAGGTACCCACCAGCGACACGGGTAGCGTGGTGGCCACCACCAGCACGCTGCGCCAGCCGTGCAGGAAGATGAAGATGACCAGCACCACCAGGAAGATGGCCTCACCCAGCGTCACCAGCACCTCCTCGATGGATGCCTGCACCGCCGCCGTGGTGTCGAAGGCGCGCTGGTAGCGCATGCCCGGCGGGAAGTTGCCCTTCAGCCGCTTCAGCTCGGCGACGATGCCGTCGCGCACGTCCAGCGCGTTGGAGCCGGGGAGTTGGAAGATGCCCAGGCCCACGGCCTCGCGGCCGTTGAAGCGCAAGAGCTGTCCGTAGTTCTCCGCGCCCAGCTCCGCGCGGCCCACGTCCTTCAGCCGCACCAGCGAGCCGTCCGGCCCCTGCTGCACCACGATGTTGCCGAACTCCTCCGCGGACGTGAGCTGCCCCAGCACGCGCACCGTGAACTGGTACGTCTGGCCCGGCGGCGCTGGCGGCTGTCCTACCTGTCCCGCGCCGATTTGAACGTTCTGCGCGCGCAGGGCGTTCACCACGTCCGTGGCGGCGAGCCCACGCCGTGCCAGCTCAGAGGGGTCCAGCCACAGCCGCATGGCGAAGCGCCGCTCGCCGAATATCCGCACGTCGCCCACGCCCGTCACGCGCAGCAGCGCGTCCCGGATGAAGACATCCGCGTAGTTGCTGAGGAAGCCCGTCTCGTAACGGTTCTCCTCGTCGAACAGGCCGAAGGCCATGAGCAGCTGCGTCTGGGCCTTGGTGATGGTGACGCCCAGCGCGTTGACGGCGGCCGGGAGCTGCGCGGACGCGGTGGCCACGCGGTTCTGGACGTCCACCGCGGCGATGTCCAAGTCCCGTCCCGGGTCGAAGGTGACGGTGATGGTGCTCACGCCCGTGTTGCTGCTGGTGGAGGAGATGTAACGCATGCCCTCCACGCCGTTGAGCTGCCGCTCCAGCACGGTGGTGACGGCGCTCTCCACGGTCTCCGCGGAGGCGCCGATGTACGTCGCCGTCACCTGCACCACGGGCAGCGACAGGTCAGGGTATTGCTCGATGGGCAGGATGGGGATGGAGATGGCCCCCACCAGGGTGATGATGATGGACACCACGCTGGCGAAGACGGGACGGCGGATGAAGAAGTCGGTGAACATGGCGGCCCCTCACTGTTCCGGCGGGGTGCCGCCGTCGGTCCCGCTGCCGCCTACGCCAGGAGGTGGCTTGCGCGAGGGGGCCTTGGGTTGGATGGGCTGGCCATCGCGGAGCATCTGGATGCCGCTGAGCACCACGGGCGTGCCCGCGTCCAGTCCGCCCGTCACCTCGTAGTCATTGCCGGAGACGAGTCCCAGGCTCACCGGCGCCCGCTGCGCCACGGTGCCAGCGTCCGAGTCCCGAACCACGAAGACGAAGGACTGGCTGCTGATGCGGGTGACGGCGGAGGTCGGGACGCGCAAGGCTTCCCGCGTGGCATAGACGACCCGGGCGCGTACGAACTGTCCCGCGCGCAGGCCCACGGTGTTCTCGAAGGCGCCGCGTATCTCCACCAACTGCGTGGTGGCGTTGGGCGTGGGCGCCACGAAGAACACCGGCGCGGACACCACGAGCCGGCCCTCCGGGTCCAACACCTCCACGGGCGTGGTGCCCACCCGGACGGTGCCTGCCCGCTCGACGGGAATCTGGACGGACAGCTCCAGCGTGTTGCTCTGGTCCAGTGTGGTGAGGGCCGTCTGCTGCGTCACGAAGTCGCCCACGTTCACCGGGTAGTCGCCCACGATGCCGGCGAAGGGCGCGCTCACTTCGTAGAATCCGAGCTGGACCTCCTGGGCCTGCACCTGGGCTTCGATGGCACGCGCGCTGGCCTCGGCTTGCACTGCCTGCGCCACCGCCTGGTCATGGTCCTGGCGGCTCTGGAGTCCCTCCTTCAGCAGTTGCGCACTGCGCTTGCGCGTCTGTTGGGCGTACTCTCGCTGCGCCATGGCGGCGGCTTGCTGCGCCTGGGTGGCGCGCAGGCCCGCGCTTTCTCGCCGGGGGTCCACCACGAGCAGCACTTCCCCCTGTTCGACGCGTGCTCCCGGCTTGAGCGGAATCGACTTCACGTAGCCAGCGACCTGCGGATAGACGGTGATGCTGCTGCGGGAGATGAGCGCGCCCAGGTACTCGTTGGACTCGCGCACCTCGGCGGGGGCCAGGCGCTCCACCTCCACCGGCATGGGCTGGTTCGTGGCCGCTTGGCCTCCCTGCGGCCCCGGGTCTCCCTGCGAGCGGCAGCCCGCGAGGAGCAGAACGGCGAGCCCCGTGCTCCACGTCCTCACCAATCGCATGCCGCCTCCGTGAGAAACGCGGCGACCCGTGCCTGCTCTAGCTCGAACTCGCGCACCACCAGCAGCAGCTCCGCCTGGCGGAGGTCCGACGCCGTCTGGATGAGCTCCAGGCTGGTTCCCGTTCCCACCTCGAAGCTGCGCCGGGTGAGCCGGTCGTTCTCCTCGGCCAGGGCGCGTCCCCGGCCCGCGATGCGCGCGGCCGCGTCCGCGACCTCCACGGCGCGCCGTGCCTGAAGCACCTCCACCGAGGCCGTGCGCTCCAGCTCCACCAGCCCCTGCTTCGCCACCTCCACGCCCGCGCGGGTCTGCCGCAGTTGGCCCTCACGCGCGCCGCCATCCCAGAAGGGCAGCACCAGGCTGGCGCCGATGTTCCACACTGGCACCGTCACGAAGCCCTCTTCCACGGTGAGGGCCAGGGTGGTGCTGGTCAGCGCGAGCGTCGGGGCATAACGCGCCTTCACTTCTGACACCTGCCGTTCGGCCAGCGTGCGCCGCGAGCGCGCCACCGCGATGTCCGCGCGCCGGTCGAGCGACTCCAGTTGCTGGCAGTCCCGCCGCGAGTGCTGGAGCAGGGTCTCCAACTGGACGCCCCGGACCAGGCCCACGCCTCGAGGAATGCCCAGCACGAGCCCCAGCGTCTCACGGGCCTTGCGCAGGGTCTCGTCACCCAGGACGACGAGGTTGCGCGCCGTCTCCGTGTCCTGCTGCACGCGCACCACGTCCAGCCGCGTGCCCGCGCCCAGCTCGAAGCGACGCTCCGTGAGGGCCAGCCGCTCCAGCGCGGTGCGGAGGTTGACGCGGTTGACCTCGGCCATCCGCTCCTGCGCGGCGACGAGCACCAGTGACTGGGCCAGCGCGCTGGTGAGCTGGCGCCGCGTCTCCGCCAGCGACAGGTTGGCGGTGCGCCGGGCCTCGCGCGCGGTGCCCAGCGCGATGATGGACGGGAGGTTGAACAGGGGCTGGGTGGCGTTCAGCAGTCCCAGGAAAGGCGGGCGGGTGAGGCCCGGTGACTGGGCGCCGCCGACGTCGCCGCCGATTCCGCCACCCACTCCGCCGCCACCGCCGCCACCCCCCAGGAGCGGCGTCGCGTCGGGATTGAGCACGTTGTACTGGACGGAGACGGTGCCGGTGAGCGTGGGCAGCAACGCGGCCAGGGCGATTCGCTGCACGCCCGCCGCGGCCTCCACCTGGGCGAGCGCGGTGTACAGGCGGGTGGAGCGTTGACGCAGCAGTTGCAGCGCCTCGTCCCAGGTCGCCACTTGCATGTCGGCCGGGGGAATGGGTTTCAGCAGTGGGTCGGACACCGGGAACCGCGGTGGCTCGGGTGTCTCCGAGGAGAGGGCGGGAGCGCGGGCCGCGGGTGGCTCCACGCCCGCATCGGTGCCGGGGCCCGCCTGGGCCAGCAGGAAGCTGGGGGCGTGGGACAGGAGGGCTGCGAGCAGCAGGGCATTCATGGGAGCGCGCGCACAGGTAGGAAGCGCGTTGCCCAGCCACCACGGCCGGCGGGGCTGCCCTGCGTCTGGTGGACAGAAAAAGGGACAGGGCTGCGTGTCAGTGCATGAAGAAGGGCAGGACAGACAGCCCGTGGGGCAGGGCCGCTGTCATGCCCGGCCTCCGGGGGTGATGCGACCGCGCGGGCTTGGACAACAGCTCAGAGCTCCGCGTCCCAGTCGTAGTCGAAGCGCAGCATCGCCGTGAGGGTGCGTGCGTCCGTTCCCGGAAGGCTGGGCGCGAGGGTGGTCCTGCCACCGGCCGAAAGCAGCGCTGGGGGCAGCACGCCTGCGAAGCCTCGCGCGTTGCGTACTCGCAGTCGAGGTTGGCGATCATGTCGAACGAGGGGCCCGATAGGCCAGCCGTCCGCCCGCGTGGTCGTACAGGTCGGTGTCCGGCCCGTCCTCCGCCGTCATCTCCAGTCGCAGGGCGGGAAGATGCAGACCTCACCGGGGCTGGTGCAGATGCCAAGGCGCTAGACAGGGCGCTCCGTGTCGCTGCATCACGGAACCCTCATGGATGGCGCATCCTTGCGCCCTCCCACCGCCGCCATGGAGTCGGAATGAGAGTGGAAGAGTTTCGCCGTGCCCTCGACAAGCGGAGCGCCTCTCGTGGGCTGGAGGTGGTCTTCCACCCACCCGCTTCAACCGAGGCACTCCAGGCGCTCTCGGAGCGGCTTGGCGGACCGCTTCCATTCCAGGTCGAGCTCTTCTTGCGCGCGCATGATGGACTCGTCGTGCGGGAGCCCGCGCTGAGCGTCCTGCCCTGTGCGCAGTGGGTGCCGGTGGGGGGCTTCGTGCATTTCGCCACGTTCGACGGCTAGCATCGGCTGGGCTTCGACACCCGGAGCCGGAATGACGCCGACCAGTGGGACATCGTCCATGTCGATACGGGCGACCGCGTGACGCTGACGATGGCCAGCTTCTGGTCCAACAAGGTGTTCGCGTGGGTGGACAAGCGCCGGCCCATCTGGGAGTCCCAGGGGGGCATGCCGCCGTGCGGCGCGAGTTGCCGCTGAAGCGTCCAGGGAGCCAGTCTGCCGGTTGATGCTCGAGCTCCAGTGGCTCCAGGTTCACCAGTTCCGCACGGTGAAGTCCGGGACGCGGTTGCTGGTCAGCCCGTCCCTCAACCCAGGGCCAATACGAAACTGGCCCACGCCCGCGCCGTCGTCATCGCGGATGTCTGCGGCGCGAGGGTGGGAGCTCGGGCCGCGGGGCTTGCTCGGCGCTGGGAGACACGCTTCCCGGGACCGCCGTCTGGAATGTGCGGTCCCGAGAAGGTGGGCAGCGGCCCCCTCCGGTGGGGAGGGGGCCGCCTACGGCATCATCAGTGCGGCTCTCCAATCATGAGGCCGCGGTCCGACGTCGGCAGGGTGTAGTCATACCCGTAGATGTGCTGCCGGTACGTGTGGAGCGAGGTGATGCTCCAGTTCGTACAGGTCAGCCCCATATCCGTGTACCCGGAGCGGCACGCGGAGTGGCAGCTCGTTCCGTCATCGCGGTCGCCCGTTTTGCACTGGCTATGCCACCACGTGGGCACCGTGAAGGACCAGTGGGCGGCGTTCATGCGGCAACTGGGGCCGGAGCGGGTCGGGTGGGTGCTGACGCCATCGTACCCCCACACGAAGTTGCCAATGCGGTCGGCCACCATCCAGGGCTCTGCGTCGGTGTCGAGGCTCACCAGGTTCAGCCAGCTATCCAGGTGCGTGCCGGTCGAGTTGTTGCGGTACTCCTCCCAGGGCAGGCAGTTGTCCCCCACGCCGCTCCCGCCTTGCTTGTAGTGGGCGGCATGCGAGTTCTTCCCGACGTAAACGACGGGGTGCGTGCCGTCCTCCACCTGGAAGCCTCCGCGGCTGGCGAGCCGCGTGTAGCGCTTCCCGTGCATGGAGAAGGTGACGGCCGCGATGGTGGACTTGTCCTCGCTCAAGGTCACCGTGACGTCTTCCCAGTCGCCGTGGTGGGTGCCGCGGCCGTATTCGTCGCACGCGGACTGATAGCCGTAGAACCACCAGTACTTGATGCGCACCTGCTGGCCGCACTCGATGAGTTGGTAGTAGGTGGGAATCGTGCCCGTCCCCAGCGTGGAGGCGTCCGTGTTCTGGATGATGCCCTGCTGCGGGTTCACGACCGCCGCGTCGTAGAAGACCTGGGCCGACATGGGGTAGCCGCGCGCGGACCCATCAAAGCGCAGTCGAGGCGCGAACTTCGATTGGAGGGGCTCGCAGATGTACAACGGGTTGTCCGTGCCCTGGGCTCCCGACACCTGCGTGGGGGCAAACCCGCGAGGGCAGGACACGGCGCTTGTCGTGGGGTTCGGCGCCTGGACGCCATTGACATGGCCCCACATCCCCGCGAACGCATACGGCGAGCGTTGTCCGGGGACATGGGGGCGGTAGCACGCGTGGAGGTCGTAGTCCTGTCCGTGGGTCCCGAGCACCTTCTGGGATTGGAACCCCGCCGGACACGCTTGCGCGTTCGTATACGGGTTGTTCACGGCGTTGTGGTTGACGTAGCCCCAGAGACCGCCGAAGTCGAGCGCCGGCTCGGTGTCTCCCCAGTTGGGCCGCGTGCAGACGGAGAGCGGCCAGTCAACCGAGTCCGTGCCCGACACCTGCGTCTGGACATGGCCGTCCGGACACGTCGCCGTGCCCGTCACGGGGTTGGGGACCGTCTCCCCTCCATTGATGGAGCCGATGAAGCCGCCGAAGTCCCAGCCGGGCGCGTGGGCCATGCAGAAGTAGAGCGGGTGGTCGACGTTGGAGGTGCCGAGCACCTGGGTCTTCTCGAAGCCGCTCGGGCACTCCGTGGTGGCCGTCGCGGGGTTTGGGACCGGGGCGGCCTGGACCGTTCCATACATGCCGCCAAACCGCGCCATCTCCGGTGTGTTCGCGGCATGTGGCCGGTAGCAGACGTGCAGTTCATGATCGAGCCGGTTCGTGCCGAGCAGGCGCTGGTCGGCGTAGCCGGCCGGGCAGTTGGCGCTGTTTGTGATTGGGTTCCTCACCAGGGTGTTGTTGACATAGCCCCACATGCCACCAAAGTCGTAGAGCGGAGCCCCTCCCTCCAGGGACGGCCTATGACAGAAGTGTACGCTCCAGTCGCGCCCATGGGTGCCATACGCCTGTGTCTTGGTATAGCCCTCCGGGCAGGAGGCGGCGCCGGTCGCCGGGTTCGGTGAGAGCGTGCCGTTATTGAAGAAGCCAAAGGCTCCGCCGAAGTCCAGGCTCTTGGCCGGCAGTTCGCAGAAGTACACTGGGTGGTCGATGTGCGCGGTCCCCAGTATCTGCCTTGGGATGAAGCCCGTGGGGCATGAGGTGGTGCTCGTCGTGGGGTTCGACGCCGGAGCGTCGTTGACGTGGCCCCACATGCCGCCAAATGGATACGGAGGCACTGTCCCGGGCGCGTGGTGCCGGTAGCACAGATGGAGCTCCGAGTCCTGTCCTGCTGTCCCGAGTATTTTCAGCGCGGCGAACCCAGCCGGGCAGGACCTCTCATTCGTGTATGGGTTGTTCACCCAGGAGCCGTTGACGATGCCCCACATTCCGCCGAAGTCGAGCGCGGGCTCAGCGTTGTCCCAGCTCGGCCGGGAGCAGAGGAAGAGCGGGGCGTCCATGGTGCTGGAGCCCTGTACCTGGGTCTGGACATATCCGTCCGGGCAGGACGTGGCGCCCGTCGCTGGGTTTGAAACAGGGCTGCCACCATTGAGATAGCCAAAGACTCCACCGAAGTCCCACTTCGGCGCGCGCGTCATGCAGTAGTACACGGGATGGTCCACGCCCTGGGTCCCCAGTACCTGCGTCTCCACCGCGCCAGGCGGACATGCCGTCGTGCCCGTCGCGGGGTTGGCCACGGGGAGCTGATTGACATGGCCATGGATGCCGCCGAAACGGTTCTCGGGAATCCGCCCCGGGACATGCGGCCGGTAACACAGATGCAGCCCGTAATCCTGGTTGTACGTGCCGAGCAGTTGCTGCGCTGTATAGCCAGCCGGACACCGGGCCGCCTGAGTGATGGGGTTGACGACCGGTTGCGCGTTGACATACCCCCACATGCCGCCGAAGTCGTAGAGGGGCGGGCTCCCCTCGCGTGAGGGCCGCTGACAGATGTGGACATCCCAGTCGCGCCCCCAGGTCCCAAGGACCTGCGTCTGGGTATAGCCGTCCGGGCAGGAGGCGGCGCCGGTCGCCGGATTCGGTGAGAGCGTGCCGTTGTTGAGGCGGCCGAAGGCTCCGCCGAAATCCAAGACATCCGAACGCGGCTCGCAGAGGTGCAGCGCCGCGTCGACACCGGATGTGCCAAACACCTGCTTCGGAGTGAATCCCTTGGGACATGACGCGGTGGCCGTCACGGGGTTCGGCACCTGGCTGCCCTCGACGTGACCCCACATGCCGCCAAACGGGAGCGTCGGGCCCGTTCCGGGGACATGGGGCCGGTAGCAGGCGTGGAGGTTGTGATCTTGCCCCATCGTCCCGAGGACCGTCTGGGCCGTGAACCCCGCCGGACAGTTTTGCGCATTCGTATACGGATTTTTCACGGCGGTGTCGTTGACGAAGCCCCACAGTCCGCCGAAGTCGAGCTCCGGCTCGGTGCCGTCCCAATTGGGGCGGGCGCAGAGGTGGAGCGGTTGGTCGACGGCGCCCGTGCCCAGCACTTGCGTCCGCGAATATCCGTCCGGACAGTTCTCCGTGTCCGTCACGGGGTTCAGGACAGGCTCACCGCCGTTGCGTGTGCCGATGAATCCGCCGAAGTCCCAATGGGACGCTCGGGCCATGCAGAAATAGAGTGGGTAGTCGACGTTGTGGGTGCCGAGCACCTGCGTCTGCTCAAAGCCCTCCGGGCATGACGCCGCACCGGTCGCGGGGTTCTGCGTGGCCGCGGCGTTGACAAACCCATGTGCGCCGCCGAAGCGGTACCCTGAGAGCACTCCCGGGACATGCGGCCGGTAACACAGATGCAGCCCGTAATCCTGGTTGTACGTGCCGAGCAGTTGCTGCGCTGTATAGCCATCCGGACACCGGGTCGCCTGGGTGATGGGGTTGACGGCCGGTTGCGCGTTGACATCCCCCCACATGCCGCCGAAGTCGTAGAGGGGCGGGCTTCCCTCTTGTGAGGGCCGCTGACAGATGTGGACATCCCAGTCGCGCCCCCAGGTCCCAAGGACCTGCGTCTGGGTATAACCCTCCGGGCAGGAGGCGGCGCCGGTCGCCGGATTCGGTGAGAGCGTGCCGTTGTTGAGGCGGCCAAAGGCTCCGCCGAAATCCAGCCCTCGTGGCACCTCTAGCGCCGCCCAACTCTGGCTCACGGCCTCGTCCGAGGTCGCTGGCTCGTCTGAGGTGGCTGGCTCGACAGCGCACGCGGCGAACAGCCCCAGGGTGGCCACCCAGCCCAGCGTCCACTGCCTGCGGGGATTGGCCGCGACACGTGTTTGTGACAGGGCGCGCGCGCTCGTGGGCGGATGTATTGATGCTTGTGTTTCGTGAGGGATTCGCAGGTCGACTTCGCTCATGTGCTTTCTTCGTCGCTCCAGTAGCGCGGTGTCAGTTCGTGATGGACTGAGTGTGGAATTGCTGCTCTATCGTTTTTATTCGACTTGGCTGGATTTTGGTGGCTTTTCGGTGTGGACATCCCGAGGTCGGAGCGGACTCAGTCACTCGGTCTTTTCCAGAAAGGTGTTCGCGTGGGTGGGCGAGCGCCGGGCCCACCTGGGGTTCCCAGGGGATGTGTCACCGTGCGGCGCGAGTTGACGCTGAATCGCCCCGGGCGTCAGTCTCCCGACTGATGCTCAAGCTCCAGTGGCTCCAGGTTCACCAGTTCCGCTCCGTGAAGCCCGGGACGCGGTTGCTCTTCAGCCCGTCCCTCAACGTGCTGCTCGGAGAGAACGGCACCGGAAAGTCCACGCTGCTGGACCTCGCCGCCGCCGTGGTCAGCTCGGACTTCACGCCGCTGCGGCATGAGGCCTTCGACCTCGAATATGCACTGGCCGCGGACACCGGCCGCATCACCGTGCGCGTGCGCAACGTGCCCTCGGGCGCGGAAGGCACGAGCGGCCTGTCCATGGACATCACCGTGGCCCCGCGCGACATGGCCTGGCCGCTGGTCATCCACCGCGAGGGCCAGCAGCTCCGCGTCTCTCGCGAGGACGACACCACCGACGTCGTGCATGAGCGCATTGCCCCCGAAGTCGGTGGCCGGCTCTGGCTCGTCTTGATGACGGGCGGCATCGCCTGGGTGGAGAAGACGGGCGAGGGCACCGCTTCCGTCGAGCCGATGCTCGCCATGGCGCGCGAGGTCTCCGCGCAGGCCGACCTCCACCGCTTCGACGAGGGGCTCGCCCACTTCGACCAGCTCTGGCGCGCCGAGCTGCGGCTCTCCCGTCGAACGGAGGGCGTGCTCGCCACGGGCACGGGCGTGGCCTCGGAGGACCTGCTCGACGGCCTGCGCAAGGTCGCCGCCGCGCAGTGGGGCGCCTCCCGCTACGTGCTGTCGTCGGAGAACGTCCCCTTCCTCCGTGACGCCGCCCGGCTCCTCGGCTTCGCGTCCGCGGAGGCGCTCCTGTCCCCGCTGGAGACCCAACCCCAGGGCAAATACGAAACGCTGTCCCTGGGAAACCTGGACCTCTGCTTCGTCACCGCCGCCGGCCAGCGCCTCTCCGCCCGTCAGCTCGGCTACGGACAGAAGCGCCTGGTGGCCTTCCTCCACTACCTGGCCCACGCCCGCGCCGTCGTCATCGCGGATGAGGTCGCGCACGCCTTCCACCCCCGGCAGGTCCGCGCCATCCTCGAACAGCTCGAACCCCGGCAGGCCCTGCTCACCAGCCAGAGCCCGGAGCTGCTCGACAGCCTCACCTTCGACTCGCCCGAGCAGGTGCGCTCCACCTTCGTGCGCTGCCGCCGCGAGGAGGACACCGGCCGCCTTGTCTGGGAGAACCTGTCCCCTGAAGCCGCTGGGGACTTCTTCACCGCCTGGCGCGCCGAGCCCCGCCGCGTGGGCGAGCTGCTTCAAGCCAAGGGGCTCTGGTAGCCAGTCGCGTGGGCCCCGCGGGCAGCGGGACGTCATCCGGCCAACGGCTCCGCGAAGGGGGGACCCGTCCGTGCGTGTCGCTCGCCTATCCTCGCCAGCCGGGGAGGGTGCCGCGCATGCCGATGCTGACCGTCAACAGAACGGACCTGTACTACGAGGACTCGGGTGGAACGGGCGTGCCCGTCGTCTTCAGCCACGGCTTGCTGTGGAGCTGTCGCCTCTTCGATCCGCAGGTGGAAGCGCTGTGCGGACGTTACCGCTGCATCGCCTATGACCACCGGGGCCAGGGCCAGAGCGCCGTGCCTCCGGCGCGCGTCATCGACATGGAGACGGTGTACCTGGATGCGGTGGCGCTCATCGAGCGGCTGGGCGTAGGGCCCTGTCACTTCGTGGGCCTGTCCATGGGCGGCTTCGTCGGCATGCGCATCGCCGCGCGGCGGCCGGACCTGCTGCGCTCGCTGGTGCTGATGGAGACGTCCGCCGACCGGGAGCCCCTTCACAACGTGCCGCGCTACACGCTGCTCAACCTCACCGCGCGCCTGGCGGGCCTGCGCCCGGTGGCGGACCCGGTGATGCGCATCATGTTTGGCCGCAGCTTCATGACCGACCCCAATCGGGCCGAGGAGCGCAGCCGCTGGCGCACGCGCCTCATGGAGAACCGCCGCGACATCTGGCGCGCCGTCAACGGCGTCATCGAACGGCGCGGCGTGGCCCACGAAATCCCACACATCCGCGTGCCCACGCTCGTCGTCGTCGGCGCCGAGGACACGGCCACCGTCCCTGCCAAGGCGCAGCGCCTGCACCGGCTCATCCCCGGCTCACGCCTGGTGACCCTGCCGCGCGGAGGGCACTCCTCCACCGTGGAGGAGCCCGCGCTCGTCAATGCCACCTTGGGAACATTCCTGGACGCGCAATTAGAGACGCGGACCTCCAGGGCGGTGTGACGGATTGCCGCGAGCGGGAACGCGAATCCCAGCTCAGCGTGGCGTATTCCTGCTGTCAGTTGCCCGCGTCACGGGCGAGAGGAGCTGGGCCCAGAAGCGCCGGGGAAACGGCTCCACGAGCCCGAGCGGATACTGCTCGGGCCCGGTGGGACGGTAGTAGGTGCCGAAGAGCCAATCCGTCCACGGCGCGAGGTTGCCGAAGTTGTGCCGTGTGTGCCGTTCGCGCGCGTGGTGCCAGTGGTGGAGTTCGGGCGCGCCGAAGAGGAAGCCCAGCGGCCCCAGCGGTAGCCGGACGTTGGAGTGGATGAAGATGGCCCACACCCCGCGGAAGGCGATGAGCATCGCCAGCGTCCCGAGCGGAAAGCCCATCATCATCGCGGGGAGGTTCACCACCAACTGCGTGAGCAGTCCGTCCACGGGGTGCTCGCGGTGCGCGGCGAGCCAGTCGAGGTGCTCAGCGGAGTGATGGACGGCGTGGAAGCGCCAGAGGAAGTCCACCTGGTGTGACAGTCGGTGGAAGCCGTAGACGAGCAGGTCGCAGAGCACCACCGCTTCGAGTGCCTGAAGCCACCAGGGCTGGCGTGCCACGGCGGCCTGGAGCCCCGATAGTAGGTCCAGGTGCAAGAGCGCCTGCACGTGGCTCAGCATCAGCAGCGCCAGCGGCGCGAGCACCAGGTACTGCGCCACGAAGTAGGCGAGGTCGGTGCGGAACGCAGGCCGCAGCAGGGGCTGGCCCGGCCGCGCGGCCCAGGCCTTCTCCAAGGGCCAGAAGACACACGCGAGCACCCCGAAGGAAATCGCGGCCCCCCCGCCTAGGACCTCCAGGCTCATCACGGCGTGGCCGGGGGCGCCGCGTCACCGTCATCGTGGGCGTGCAGGCCGCCCTCCGGCATGCCGAACAGCGGGCGGATCTTGGTCCCACCGAAGAAGGTTCCAGCCGCCGTCAGCACCACGAAAACCAGCAGGAGGACCGCGAGGACCACCGTCACCGTACGAAGAACCTTGCTGCCTTGTGAGTGCATGGACACGCGTACTCCCGTTGTCCGGGAGGCTACACCACGCGTGCCATTCGAACGCAAACGCACGACATCTCAGCGACTGGGAAGAGAGTCCGGACAGTCACTCCACATCCCGACCGCATCCGCCAAGCCACCCAGCGTGTGCTGTAGGCGGGACGTCAATACACGTAGGGCGTGCGCTTCGCCCAGCTCGTCTTGCCGTAGTGCTTGTGGAGATAGCGGAACGCATCCCGTGCCTCGCGCGTGGCCTGTCCGCAGCCGCGCTTGCTGGCGCGGACCGCGCGGAACAGGGCGATGGGCGAGCGCGGGTCCTCCGGGTGGGCCTGGGCCCAGGCCATGGCGACGCGGGCGAAGTAGGGCACCGAGTTGCCCGCGTCCTGGAGGGCCTTCCACTCCCGCGCCGCGTCCGGTGCGTCGGGCGTGTCCTCGAAGTGTACGGAGGGCACGCTCGCGTCTGGCTTCGGGCCGCACCACCAGTTGCGCTGGTAGGAGATGTCCATGGTGAGGCTGAGGTTGGGATGCGTGTTCGCCAGCCGGTCCTCGCCCGGGTAGAGCCGCGCGGAGACGACGGGCAGTCCCATGAGGAGCAATTGAGCCTCGAATTGACGCTCTTCGGGCGTGGGCTTGCCGACGAGCGCCAGCAGCTCCGCCTTCGCCTTGGGCTCCGTCTCCGCCAGGCGCTTCGCCACGGCCTGAATCGTCGCGTCGTCACCCGCGACGGTGGCGCGCGCGAAGGCGGTCCACATGAGCTGCCGCCGAAGGGCGGGAGGCAGGATGTCCCCCGCCGCCAGCTCACCCATGCGCTTCGCCGTCAGCCGGGGTTCCAGCATGGCCACGGCACGCGGGCTGAAGAACCGGGGCCGTTCGGCCAGCGGCGTGGTGTAGGGCTCGGAGTAGCTGCTGGTCATTTCATAGTCGGCGATGATGTTGAAGGCTTCCCGCATGGCCTCGTCCAGGTCTCTGGCCACCGCGAGCCGCTCCTCGCGCAGCAGGTTGTCCGTGGAGGGAAGGTCCCGGGTCAGCTCGGCGGGCACCGTCGCGAGCCGCGCCCGCGCCGCCTCCACCTCGCCTCGGCCATGCAAGAGCCGCGCGGCATGGTACGCCACCATCAGGCCGGCGGGAGACGTGGGCGCGACCTTCGCGGAGGCGGCGAGCAGCTCCGGCACGCCCGGAGCGTCCGGCGTCGCTTTGCTCAGCGCGGCGACGAGCCACGGCAAGTGCGCCGTCTTCTTCCAGCGGGCCAGGGCTCCGTCGTATTGCGCGCGGCGCTCCGCATCGGGCGCCGCGCTGTAGGGCGTGTCCTTCATGGCGTTGAGCCACGCCTGGAGCGCCTCGGCGGGCGCGGGGAGGCCCTCGCAGGTGCTCGCTTCCCGCAACATCAGGTCGAGGTCGCCCAGCTCCGAGGCGAGGGCGGTGCCCGTCCCGGGTTCGAGCACGTGTGACAGCAGCTCACAGTGCCAGGTCTTGGGGCGCAGCCGGTAGCGCACCAGGCTCCGCAAGCCGCGCGCGGGCGCATGGACGCTCCGCAGCTCCGGGGATGCGAGCACGTCATCGAGCACCCGGTCCGCCTCGCTCAGCCGCGAGAGGAAGACGGCGTCTTCCCGCGACTCGAAGTGATACTCACCCTTCTTCTCCATCAGCGCCTGCCGGACATGGGTGCGCGCCACGAGGTAGGCGGCGAGCGCCCGGTAGGGCGATTCCTGCGACGCAGCGAGCTTCTGGAACGAAGACAGGGCGCCGGGATAGTCGTCGCAGTAGAAGCGCGAGGCCGCCTCCTGGTAGGCGCGCTCGTCCCGCCGGCGGGCCTGCTGCTGCGCGCTCACGCCTTCATCCAGCCGCGGGTCAGGCTCCGGCAGGATGGCGCACGGGCCGAAGACGGTGTCCTGGTTGCGCACCCACTCCTCCACCAGCGCGGGGTGCTTCTTCCACGCCTGGGCCAGGTCGATGGCGGTGTTCGCGGCGCGCTGGAACGCGTCACCCTGGATGCGGGGGACCTGTGCGTATTTCACCTGCCGGGAATGCTCGGGCGAGGCTTCCAGGAGCTGAGGCGCCACCTGCTTCCGTACCGCCAGCCAGCGCTGGAATCCAGGTGTCAGGGAGAGGTGCTCCGGCAACGCCTGGTGCATGAGCTCCCAGCGCGTCACCAGGGGCTGTTGCTCCTCGGGCGTGGTGGGAATGCCCATCATCGTCCGGTAGGCGAACGCGAGGTAGGCGGTGCGCATCGAGCCGTGCACCACGCCCAGCCGCCCGGCAGCGAAGGTGGAGAGCGGCCAGTCGGGATGGCTGCTGGTGACGAACACGGGCCCGGCGGAGTCGTAGGCACACGCCCGCGCTTCGGTGGGGGCGAGCAGGAACGCGAGGCCGCTGGTGACGGTGATGAGCAGCTTCTTCATGGATGGAGCTCCGCGACCGCGCGCGTGAACGCCTCGGGCGTCCAGGGGCGGGGGTTGAAGACATAGAGGGTGGAGACGCCAGGGGGCACGGCCTGCCACTCATCGAGCGCCAGCCCCACGCTGCCCCGGCAAGGGGCGGGCAGGCCGCGCGCGAAGCGGGCCCGCCACGTGGGGGCTTCCGGGCCCATGCGGAAGAGCTGGGGCACCACCTCGTCCACGGGCGCGTGCGTCAGCCAGCTTCCGGGCGTGCACCATGAGGCGAGACCGGTGATGGACAGCGCCATCGATGGGGGCAGCTTCTGACGGAGCGCCTGGAGCAGCGCGACGTAGGCGTCGTATTCGGACGCGCGGGCATCGAAGTCAATCTGGAGCGCCGTCAGCTCCGGAAGGCGCGCCAGCGTGGCGAGCCGGTCCGCCAGCGCGTGCAGTCGCTCGGGCGGGTACCGCGCGAGCGACGCGCCCGGATGGGCTTCCATCCGCACCGTGGCCCGCAAGGGTGTCCCGGGCGGGACGTGGAGCGGCTGCCGGCGCGGGTGTTCGCGCACCTCCGTCTCCGTGAGCGCGAGCGTGGCGCGCAGGAAGGCCACGCTGACCGGGCGCCCCGTCCGCGCGAGGAAGCGGAGGTCTTCCGGCCGCTCCCAGGCCCAGAGCACCACCCGTGGAGGCTCCGGCGGCGGCGTGGGCGTGCTGCACGACATGAGCACGGCGAGGGTGGCCAGCAGGCCGCGCCGTGTCCGGGGTGCCACGAGGGGCGAAGGGGATGGGAGAAGCATCGTGGTCGTCGGGCCGCACTCGCGCGGTGGACCGGCCTGTTTGCAACGCGCGTTCCGGGTGCGCGCCGCCTCAGGCCTGGGCCGCGCGCTTGTTCTGGGCGCGGCGCCGGAGCCAGTTGCGGAGGAAGGCCATCACCGCGGGGTGCTGTGACTCACGGAAGGCGTCTGGCGGGCCGTACTCCACGATGCGGCCTTCGTGCATCAGGGCCAGGTGGTCCGCCATGCCAAAGGCGGAGGCCACGTCCGGCGTAATCACCAGCGAGGTGGCGCCGAGCTGCTGCTTGCCGGTGGTGATGATTTCATTCACCGCCGCGGTGGTGAGTGGATCCAGTCCGGCGGTGGGGTCGTCGTAGAGGAGAATCTTCGGCTGGAGGATGGTGGCGCGCGCGAAGCCCACGCGCTTCTGCATGCCGCCGGACAGCTCGCCGGGGAAGCGCTGCGTCGCGTGCGACAGGCCCACGCGCTCCAGCGTCTTGTTCACCGTCTCGGCGATTTCCGCCTCGGGCATGCGGGTGCGCTCGCGCAGGGGGAAGGCCACGTTGTCGAACACGGTGAGCGAGTCGAAGAGGGCGTTCGCCTGGAAGAGGATGCCCTGCTTGCGGCGCATCTGGTCGAGCGCGGCCTCGTTCATCCGCGCGATGTCCTCGCCATCCACCAGGACGGTGCCCCGGTCCGGCTGCAAGAGGGCCATGATGTGCTTCATCAGCACCGTCTTGCCCGACCCGGACACGCCCATCAGCACGCAGGTGGTGCCCTCTGGCACTTCCAGGTTCACCCCCCGCAGCGCCTGCTGGTCTCCGAAGGACTTGTGGAGGTCCCGCACTTCGATGGCCAGCTGGCGGGAGGACGGTGGGCTCGAGGGACTCATGGCCGCGCGAACATAGTGCGCGTCCGCCGCCTTCCGCCTCCAAGAAGCGGCTGCCTGGCGTGGGGAAGGGGCGCCCGGCCGCCCGGCTTCCATCCCGGTGTGGAATGGCGGTCAGAGGCGGGGCGGCCCCTCGCCACGGGGCTTGCCCTGGGAGCGGAGGGCGCGATGCTTCGAGGTCCGTGGGTGAGACGGAATGACACATGGGGCGTCCAGAGGCCGGGCGCCTGGGAGGCAAGGCGTTTGGCGACGGTGTCCCTGGAGGACGTGCGCAAGGTGTACCGGGGCGGCGTGGCCGCGGTGAAGGGCGTGAGCCTGGACATCGCGGACGGCGAGTTCATCTCGCTGGTGGGTCCGTCGGGCTGCGGCAAGTCCACGACGCTGAACCTCATCGCCGGGCTGGAGGAGATGTCGGGCGGCACGCTTCGCATCGATGGCGCGGTGGTGAACGACATGTCACCGCGGGAGCGGGACATCGCCATGGTGTTCCAGAGCTACGCGCTCTACCCGCACCTGGACGTGGCACGGAACCTCGCCTTCCCGCTGAAGGTGGCGGGGGTGGCGAAGGCGGACATCGACGCGCGCGTGCGCGAGGTGGCGTCGCTGCTGGGGCTGGAGGGCCTGCTGTCGCGCAAGCCGAAGGAGCTTTCGGGAGGCCAGCGGCAGCGCGTGGCATTGGGGCGTGCCCTGGTCCGCCGTCCCAAGGTGTTTCTCTTCGACGAGCCGCTGTCCAACCTGGACGCGGCGTTGCGCACGCAGATGCGGGGGGAAATCAAGAAGCTGCACGAGCAGCTCAAGGCCACCTTCGTCTACGTCACCCACGACCAGGCGGAGGCGATGACGCTGTCGGACCGCGTGGTGGTGATGAACCAGGGCGAGGTGCAGCAGGTGGCCCCGCCGCGCGAGCTGTACGACGCGCCGGCGAACCTGTTCGTGGCGGGCTTCTTCGGCGCGCCACGCATCAACCTGGTGAAGCCCCGGACGCTGGGGCTGCCGGACGCGGACGTGGTGTTGGGGCTTCGTCCCGAGCACCTGGAGGTGGGGCAGGGCACGCCGCCACCGGAGGCGCTGGAGGGCCACGTGTACCTGGTGGAGTCCATGGGGGCGGAGAGCTGGGTGACGGTGGACGTGGCCGGGGAGCGCATGGTGGCGCGCGCCGCCGGGGACTTCCGTGTGCCAACGGGCGCTCCGGTGTGGCTGCGGTATGACGCGGCGAAGCTGCGGCGCTTCGACGCGAAGTCGGGCCGAGCCCTGTAGCGGGCCTCAGGCGTAGACCTGTTCTCCCTCCAGGCTCATGTCGAGCCGGCGGTTGAGTTGGTCCAGCCGCTCATATCGCTCGCGCAGCAGGTCGCGATGGGCGTGCGGGTCCGCATGGGCCATCTCTTCCAAGAGCGCGCGCAGCGCTGTGTCCAGCGCTTGCTTCACGTCGCGCGCCTCCACGGCGGACAGTTCCAGCAACATGGTGCACCTCCTGCCTGGAACGTTAGGCACGCACCCGCCCATGTGGCCTCGATGCCTGCCCGGAGTACGCCAGGGCTGGCGGCCTGGCGCCTCGCGTTCTCCTGGCAGGACATGCGGTTCGGCGGCCCCTGCGTTCGCGTGGTGGTGGAGCGGCGGGCCGTCGTCGCGAGCGCTCCACCGTGTGCGCCATTGCAGGTGCGTCCCGTCATGCCCGCTCGCACTGTTGTCTGGGAGTCCCGGACGGGCCGGGCACCCGAGCGCGAGGAGGCCGGAATGATTCGGACAGACGACGTACACGAAGGCATGACCGTGCGGACGGCGACAGGCCATGTCATCGGGCGCGTGGCGGGCATCGGGGACACGCACTTCGAACTGGAGCAGGGGCTGGTGCCCATTCCCCGGCGCGACTACCTGGTGGAGTTCTCCGACGTGGACTTCATCCGTGGCCACGACGTCTACCTGGTCAACGCGGACCATCCGCTCCTCGCGCTGGAGGTGGATGACGACGGCGGCGCGCTCCCGCCTCGCCATTCCGAGGGACTGGAGCGCGAGCCCGTGAATGTCGACGTGGAGTCTTGAGCCGCGAGAAAACGAGTGACGCAAGGCGTTGCACGCTCGCTCCGGCCCGCTCTGGACAGGTTGTCGGACAGGCCTCAAGTGCCGGGTAAGCGTCGGGAATCACTCAGGTTGGACCGCCCTGGAATGTCAGACGGTCAGTCTAGACATGACTGCTTCGACGGGCATTCCAGGTGGGGTCATGCAACGGTTTTCGGCATCATGTGTCACGGTCATCCTCTTCGCTGTCTCGTTCGCTTGCAGCGCGGGTCCGCGCGCGGAGGACGGGGGAAACGGGGCGGCGGAGCAGGGCCTGTTCTTGTCCACACCCCGCAAGCTCCTGCCCTTCGTGGTGATGGAGAGCGGGCGTGTGCTGGCCTCGGGCGGGCATGACGGGAGCCGAACGCTGGGCAGCTGCGAGGTGTTCGAGCCGGAGACGGGCCGGTGGCGTGAGACGGGGGCCCTGCGCACGCGCCGGCGCAACCACGCCGCGGTGCGGCTGACGGACGGCCGAGTGCTGGTGATGGGCGGCTCCAACGGCCTGGCGATGGGCGCGCTTGCGGACGCGGAGGTGTATGCGCCGGACACCGGGACGTGGACGGAGGTGCGCCCCATGGGCGTGGCGCGCAATGACCCGGCCGCGGTGCTGCTTGCGGATGGGCGCGTGCTGGTGGCGGGTGGGACGGATGTGGACCAGCGGCCGTTGCGCTCGGCGGAGTTGTTCGATCCTGCGACGGGGATGTGGAGCGCCGCGTCGCCTCCGGGCTTCTCACGGGGTGGGGCCCAGACGGCGGTGGTGCTGGCCAACGGCAAGGCCCTGTTCGTGAGTGGCCTGCAGGCGGAGTTGTATGACCCGGTGACGGGGCTCTGGGAGAAGGCGGGACTCACCGGTGGGGCGGCGGGCACGCACCGGCTGGCGCACTCGGTGACGTTGCTGCCGGATGGGCGCGTGTTGGTGGTGGGGGGAACCACGGCACGCGCGGCGGCCACGGCGGAGGTGTATTCGCCGGAGACGGGGGTGTGGACGCTGGTGGGAGCGCCCAAGGTGCCTCGTGAGCATCATGCGACGGTGGTGCTGCCGGATGGCGCGGTGCTGATGATGGGCGGCGAGCACTACACGACGGGGGCGCTCGCGTCGGTGGAGCGCTTCGACTTGAAGACGGAGACGTGGTCTTCCGCGCCCGCGCTGGACGAGCCGCGCGAGAAGCTGGGCGCCCTGGCGCTGGGAGATGGCGCGGTGCTGGTGATGGGCGGTGGCAACGAGGCGGCGGGCATGCTGTCCGAGAGCGAGCGCTATGTCCCGGATGCCTGTGTCGTGGCGCCGTGTGCTGCGCGAGAGTTGGGTGGGGCCGAGGCGGTGATGGAGCTCTCCGTGGCCGGGCAGGTCGAGTGACGCGCGTCTCGCGGGCCTCGCTGTGTGTGGGTGAGCGCGGCGAGGCTCGAGGTCGCTGGGGGGCGAACGGGCAGGCAGGCGTTGAGGGTGACTCCAGCGCTAACGCCGGGTGAGATGGGGGCATGAACCCGTGGAAGGCGTCGCTGGTGGTGTGCGTGTGGCTCGTGGCGTGTGGTGGCTCGGAGGCACCGCAGCGCTCCTACGCTGGCTGGTCGGAGCGCGTGGCGGCATCCGCGTGCGCGTATGAGGAACAGTGCGGAACCCTGACGGTGTCACGCGAGCAGTGCGAGGCGGACCGCATCGCGGCCTACGCGGCGGTGGAGCCGGACCTGTCGCGAACCGAAAGTGGCGCGAAGGCGGGCTGCGTGCAGTGCATGCGCGCGCGCATCGATGAACTCGACGCGGCCACCGCGAGCGGCTGCCAGCAATCCATCGACGAAGCCCGCTTGCTCGCTGTGTGCGGCGTGGATGGCGCGGCCTGTGCGGGCGTGCCCTGACTCCGGCGATTTCACGGCTGCTCCCTGCGTTCCGGCGTCGCGGGCCTCTCGGGGCGTGAGCCGCTGACGGCGTGCGGACTCCGCGCGCCGCGCGCCGGTGCGTGACAGACTGCGCGGCCATGCGCACTCGGACCCTGTTGCTTGCCCCGTTGCTGCTCTCCACTTCCTGCGCCACCGTCTCTCCGAAGGCACAGGCACCGGACGCCACCACCGCCGAGGCGAAGTCCCCGGCACCCGAGCGTCCCTTCGGCACCCTGCGTGAGCAGGCGAAGCGCCAGCAGGCGTGGCTGGCCGAGCGCGTGGAGAAGGCCCTGCCCCAGCTCATGCGCCAGTACGGCGTGGACATGTGGGTCATCCCCATGCGCGAGTACAACGAGGACCCCGTCTTCAAGGCGCTCGTGTCGCCCACGTCGTTCGCCGCGCGCCGCCGGACCATCTACGTGTTCTTCGACCGTGGCCCCGAGCAGGGCGTGGAGCGGCTTGCGCTGGGCGGTGGTTCGCAGGGAGGCCTCTACACGCCGCGCCGCGCGCAGCGGCAGGTGGACGGAGGCGGTGTGAGCCGCGAGGCCGAGCTGTGGGGCCCCGAGCAGTGGCAGGTGCTCAAGCAGGTGGTGGAGGAACGGCAGCCCAAGCGCATCGCCCTCAACGTGTCGCGCACCTTCGCGTTCGCGGACGGCCTCAGCCATGGTGAGTACGAGGGCATGTCGGAGGCGCTCGGGCCGGACTGGGTGAAGCGCTTCACGTCGGTGGACGGGCTGGCGGTGGACTTCATCGCCTGGCGCAGCGCGGACGAGGCCCGCTTCTACGAGGAGCAGACGAAGCTCGCGTGGAACATCATCGAGACGGCCTTCTCCAATCAGGTCATTACCCCGGGCGTCACCACCACCCGTGACGTGGAGTGGTGGATGCGGCAGCGCCTGGCGGACCTGGGGCTGGAGACGTGGTTCCAGCCGTCGGTGGACCTCCAGCGACAGGGCGTCACGGAGAAGGAGCTGGGCGAGGACCCGATCATCCAACGCGGCGACGTGCTGCACTGCGACTACGGCGTCACCGCACTGGGCCTCAACACCGACACCCAGCACATGGGCTACGTGCTGCGCGAGGGGGAGACGGACGTCCCCGCAGGGCTGAAGGCCGCGCTGAAGACGTCCAACCGGCTGCAGGACATCGTCTTCGAGGAGCTGCGTCCCGGTCGCACGGGCAACGACATCCTCCGCACCTCCCGCGAGCGGATGCGCGCCGAGGGCATCGACGGCACCGTGTACTCGCATCCCATCGGCCTGCACGGCCACGGCGCCGGCCCCATGGTGGGGCTGTGGGACCGGCAGGAGGGCGTGCCCGGCAATGGAGACCACAAGGTGATTGCGAACCAGTGGTACTCCATCGAACTCCAGGCCACGTCAGTGGTGCCGGAGTGGAACGGCCAGCAGGTGCGCTCGGCACAGGAAGAGGACATCACCATCGACGCCGAGGGCCGCGTGCACTGGGCCTGGAAGCGCCAGACGGACTTCCACCTGGTGCGCTGAGCACGAGGCCCGTGAGGCATGGCGAGCGGCACCATGAAGGCGCCGCTCGCGGCCTCACTGCGGGCGCATGACGGTGTTGCCCAACAAGGCCCAAGGGTTCCCGTCCTCGTCGAGCTGGAACCCAGACAACCCAAACCCGATGAATTGCTTGGGTTCCCAACCCGTGGCACGGAGCCTGCGAATGTAGCTCCTGCCCGCGTAGCTGTTCGTACCCCGCTCGCTCCACGCCAACCAGGGCTCGAGGTCTCGGCCGACGACGAGATGGAGCGGTGAGTAGTTCGGCTCGTGGCTGGGGCCGATGAATTCGGGCGAGGTCCAGGTCGGCTGTGAATCGGCCAGCGATGCGGATGAGAAAAGCATGGCCTCGGTGTGCATAATGGTGCCGTTCCAGGGGTCAATAGAGGTGCCATGCTCAGTCCAGGCCATGAGCACGCGATGGTCTTGCTGAAGCGCGAGAGTGAGGTTGTCCACGGATGAGGGCGCCATGAAGGGGATGGGCGCGCCCACGGGAACCCAACTTCCGTTCTCGAATACCTTGACGTGGATGTAACCAGCGGGTGGCCCGAGGTCGATGGCTGCCTCCTGCCAGCTCGCGACCACTCGCGTGTCATCCGCTGCGATGGTCACTCGCCGTGCAAGGTCCCTCGGCACCGGGTTCTCACTGAGGGGCGTACCGAGCGATTGCCACTCTGTGCCTGTCCATCGGAGGACGCGAACCTCGGTTTCGTTTGGGTTGGTACTCTGGCCCACTGTGATGACAGGTCTGCCCTGTGGTGCCACCGTCAGCTTGACCCAGTCGTACTTGGAGGGAGTGTCGATCGGGACTGGGAAGTGTTCCCAGCCTGTCCCGGTGAAGCTGGCGACATGGATCTGCTCCAACCCGGTGCCGGCATCCCTCTCGCGCCACTCGGCGACAATCTCGCCGTCCCGTGCTCCGAACTGGAACGCAACGAGGTTCGAGGCGCCCTCGATGACCGTATGAAATGAGGGGAGCCGTTGCCAGGCATGGCCGTCCCACCGCGCCAGGGCGGGCACTTGGGTGTTGGTCCTGTAATCAAATTGAAGGAATCCGACGACGGGCATTGTTCCGGCAATGCCACGCTCAAGCAGGAAGATTGTTGGTAGGGGGAAGACGTCGTCCAAGAGCAGGGGTGCCGTGACGGCGGCAAAGGGCCCGTAGTCTGCGTAGTGCCGGAAGGCGAAGTCTGGAAGGCCAGGGTCGAGTGAGTTGCCGGCCAGGTCGGTCAGGCTCCGCCGGAGGAGTGTCGCAGCCAGCGTGACGGGAGGCTGGAGTGGTGATGTCGGCACCAGCTCGAGAACCGTTCCATTCTCCTTGAGGACCGCTTGATGTTCGACCGGGAGTGGGCGGCCGTAGGTCGTGTTGAGCAGTTCGGTCGCCTCGGACGGAAGCGAATCCGGCAGCAGTGGCTCCGAGAAGACGAACGCTATCGGTGACGACACGGACGGATAGTAGTGGCTGGGGCGCCTGGCGACGATGGTGGGCGGGGTGCGGTCCACCGTGACGGATACTTCTTCGCCGTCGAAGCTCCGCTTGCCGGCCATGGCGCGCACGACGAAGGCGAAGCGGCCTTCTGCGTGTGCGGCGCAGTCGACAACATATCGGTAGGGCGCCTCCAGCGTCGTGGTGGTCTCGCCGTTCGTGAGGAGTTCCACACGCTCTGGCGTGCCGCCTTCGACGGAGGCTGAGAGAGCCCACAGCCCCTCCCGACAGAACGCGGGGCCCTCCGTCTGCAAGGTGACGCGCAGCTCGTGGGGCCGCTCCTGGGGTCGATTCGGAGGCGTCGGCTCGGACCGGAAGGAGCCGTAAGCGGCGGTGCCCAGTGTCGCAAAGAGCAGCGAGGCGGCCCATCGGGCGCGGGTACTTCGGGGGTTCATGAGGAGCCTTTCGGGGGACACGCCAAACCGTTGCATCGGGACTCGGCGCGTGCAGCCTGGTCCGAGTCCGTGCTTGGCGACAATGCCAGGCACGGTGGTTGTCCCGGTGCGCAGAGACCCGTTGAAGCGGCCGTCCCTGACCACGCCGCCGCGCTTCTCCGGACAGACGCCCTGTGATGGCGCGTGTCCTTCGTGACCCGGTCGACGAACGTCCTCCTCCGGGCCTCCCTCCAGACGCCTGTCGTCAGTGGACGGGCTCGGAGGCAGGCCAGTTCCTCCGCGCCCCGGGCGCATCTGCCTCACCCAGCCGTCAGTGGTGCGACGCTCCCGTCATTGACTGGAGCCGCGTCACCGCCTTCGTTGTAGAGGTTGATGACCTCCTCCAGCGCGGCGTTGCTCGCCGTCTTACTGTGGGCGAACCACGGCGCCGCCCGACAAGGCCCAGGGGAATGCGTTCCCATCAAGCAGGAACCCTGACAACGTCTCTCCTGAAATGATTTGCTTGGGCTCCCAGCCGGTGGCGCGGCGCTTGCGGTAGTAGCTCTTGGTGTCAGAAGCCGGCGTGTGCTCGCTCCAGGTCAACCAGGGCTCGTTGTCGTGATCGACGACCAGCCTGAGCGAGTCATGGGTGCTGACTCTGCTCAAGACCTCGACTTGTTCGATAGGGGCCCACTCGGCTCGCCAGGAGTCCAGGGCCGCGGACGTGAGCCGGAGGGTGCTGACGTTTGCATTGGTGTGACGCTCGCTCCAGGCGATGACGACGCGGTCGTAGTCTTGAAGCGCGAGCTCGACTCGCTCCATGAGTGTGCCTTCCGTGATGGGGAGGGGCTCGCCCACGGGAGACCAGCTTCCGTTCTCAAAGACGCGGACGTGGAGGTTGAGGGTGTCGCCGCTGACGGATCGCTCTACCCAGCTCACGACCACCTTCGAGTCAACGACGATGGCTGCGTGCTGCGAAGAGCTGAATCGCTCCGGGTTCTCGCCGAGCGCGTCTCCTAAGGCCAACCACTCCGTGCCTGTCCAACGGATGACGCGCAACTCGGTCTCGAGAAAGTCGATGAGCCGCTCCACTGCGAGGACGGGCCTTCCAAACTCGCCCAACGTCATCTTGACCTGGGTGGAGTCGGATTCAACGGCGTGGGGCATCCCCACGCGTTCCCAGTCCGTCCCGACGTAGCGCACCACATGGATATGGTCGAACCCGGTTTCTTCATCCCGCTCGAGCCAGGTCGCGACGATGGATTCGCCGTGCGCGGCAACCTGAAGATTCTGGGCGGGCCGAGTCCGTTCAGTCGCCGCTCGGAGCGGAGGGAGTTGCTGCCATGTATGGCCATCCCACCGCGCGACGGATGGCTCGTCCGATTCCGGTGAGTAAAGATTGGCAAAGCCGACGACGGGCATCGTCCTGGGAAAGACACCTCCGAGTGCGAGGGACACGGGATAGTAGGTGTTGAGCGGGCCCTCATGCTCGGTGACGCGGCTGAACGGCCAGTAGGTGGCGCTGTGGGTGCGGGTGTAGACCGACAGGTTCGGTTCGAGCAGGTTTCCAGCCCGGTCGGTCAGTGTTCGCTGGAGCAGCTCCGCATGGAGCGTGACGGGCGGGCGGAGCGGCGACGACGGCACCAACTCAAGGACCGTTCCGTCCTCACTGAGGACCGCTTGATGGGGGACGGAGAATCCGTTCTGGTCGCGCAGTTGGGTGGGCGTGGCTTGAATCGAGCCTGGGAGCAGCGGCTCCGAGAAGACGAACGCCAGTGGAGCGCTCACTGACGGGTGGCTGAGGAGCGGGCGACGGGAGACGATGGTGGGCGCCGTGCGGTCCACCACCACGGAGGCCTCTTCCGCCTCGAAGTTCTGTTCCTCGCCCACGGCACTCGCCAGGAACGAGAAGCGGCCCTCGGCGTGCGTGGCGCAGTCGATGACGTGCCGGTACGGCGCCTCCAGTGTCATGGGCGCCTGCTCGTTCGTGAGGAGCTCCACGCGCTCTGGCGTGCCGCCTTCCACGGTGACGGAGAGCGTCCACTGTCCTTCCCGGCAGAATTCGGGCCCTTCGGTCCGCACCGTGACGCGCAGCTCGGGAGGCGGTTCCTCTTCGCCAATGGGCGGAGGCTGGCCAGGTTTGGGCTCTGACTTCAGGGGGTCACAAGCGGCGGTTCCCAGGGCCAGGTAGAGCAACGGGAGCGCCCAGCGGACGCGAGTACTACGGGGGGGCATGAGAAACCTCTCGGAGGATTTTCGCGAGTCATGCCTTGGACACGCGAAGCCTCTGAGTTGGGACTCAGCGCATGAAGCCGATTCCGAGACTGCCCCCAAGCGACAGCGCGGACGCGGTGCCCGCCTCCTCACGCACCCAAGTGTGTCCCGCGTTCACGAGCAGCGACATCCCGAAGGCTCCGTACACGGGGAGCCACGCACCTCCCACTGCGCCCACGGTGGGCTGCAGGGCGAGCGCCTTCTCCCCATTGCTGGGCTGCCACTGCTGGGACAGGGTGGCGCCGACCTCCACCGCGCCGTGAAGCCGCAGGTTCCGCCAGACGCGTGCGTCATGTCCCACGCCCAGCCGCAGTGTGTGGTCGTTCTGCCGGAGGTTGCCGGAAGGGTGCCGCCCATGCCGCACGTCCACCCCAGCGGTCAGCAGGTTCGCCCAGGGCGCGGTCCATTGGTAGTGGAGCGCGGCGGTGCCACCCACCATGGCGCCGAAGGATGGGACGAGCGGCTTGCCGATGCTGGGCCCCACATGCACCCGCCACGCCGGAGACGCCTCGCCCTTGAGCGCGTTCACCTCCAACTGCTGAGGGCGGAGCTGGGCCCGTGTGAGCTGGGCGCGCCCGGCGTCGGGCACCTGCACGCGCGCCGTCATCGCGGAGTGTTCGCCGCGGGTGGTGACGATGTAGCCGCCCGCCGGGAGTGCGAGCGTGGCCGCGCCCGCGCCCTTGCGCAGGTTGCCCAGGAAGGGCTCTCCCGCCAGCGTGAACACAGTCCAATCTCCGGGCTCGTCGATGGCGAGCGTCAACAGCGACGTGGCCAGGGCGGGGGAGGAGAGGACCAGGTCTCCCTTTCCCTGGAGGTCGAAGTGGAAGCTGGGGTGCTGCGCGCCCGCGCGGGACATCAGCGAGGACTCCACCGTCCGCGCGTAGGAGTAAGTATAGGCCTCCGCGAGCGTGACGCGACCATCCCCGGAGACGTCCGCTGCTCCTCGCAGCGCCGCGACCAGGTGGTGCGTGAAGACGGAGCCTCCGAGCGCGTCCGACTCCTGCGCGGCTTCATCCGCAGCGGAGGCGGTGATGATGACCCGTCCCGCCAGCTCCGGCCGCTCCACGCTGACCAGGACGCTGGGGATGGGCTTCAGCCCCTTGAGTCGCACCGCCTCACCGGACTGACACGAGTCCACCACGAGGAGCGCGACGCTCACCGGCGCGCGCTCGATGAAGCGCACCAGCTCGTGCAGGGGCAGGTTCGTGCCGGACAGGTGCAGCTCGCCCGCGTCCGCGTGGCTGGAGACGTAGACGAAGAGCTGGTCGCCCTTCCGTGCCTGCGTCTGGAGGTGGCGCTCGAAGCGGGCCACCGCCTGGCGCACCGTGTCCGCGTCATGGCCCAGGACGAGCACTGCGTCGTCCCGCCGCACGCCGCCCACCTCGTACAACACGTCCATCACATTGTGCGCGTCGCGCTCCGCGTAACGCAGCACCGCGTCCGCGCTGGAGCCTCGGTTGTTGCCCACCGCCAGGGCGAACCGGCGCGGATTTCCATCCGCGTCCGTCGCCGTGGGTTGTGCCGCCACCACCGCCGCCAGGAGCAGTGCGAGCGTCATGGACGGGCCTCGACCTGGAGCGACACGGCCGCATGCGCCACGCCCGGCGGGGTGCTGGCGAGCGACAGACAGGCCGCGGGCATCGGCGCGGCGCGGCACTCCGGACGCAGCGTGCTCAACCAGTCCCGAACCGTGTCGAGCCGCAGCGGTGTCTCCGAATACAGCGCGTGCACCACGAAATCCCCCTGGGTGACCTGGAACAACGGGGCGGGCTGCGCGGTGGCCAACTCGCCGCTCTGCAGGCCCGCTTGTGGCCAGAGTGCCTCCACCAGTTTCTCGCTGTCCATGACGACGACCAGCGCATAGCGCTGGCCTCCGCTCCTGAGTCGGAGCGCAACTTCGTCGCCCTCCTGGAGCAGGGGATTCACCGCGCCGTCCTTCAGCCGGAGCAGCTCCACGTGGGGAGGTCCCTTCACCCGCATGCCCAGGAGGGGAGGCGGCGTCTCGGGGCCGGCGGGCGTGGTCTCGGGGACCTCCGTCATCGAGCCTCGGACGACCACCACCGTCGCCAGCGTGGCCAGGATGGGGACGAGCATCCACCGGGCGAACCACGGCGTGGCGCGCTCCTGAGGGAGGGCCGCCGCCTCGGACAGGACGTGGGCCCGGACGCGGGAGAAGTGCGCCCGGGGCCGAATCTCCTCCGCGTGCGTCCGCAGCTGCTCCAGCCGCGCACGGCAGGTGGTGCAGTGCGTCAGGTGTGGCGGCTGCGCGCCGCCCGCGACCACCTCGTCCAAGACGAGGTCCGACAGGTGTTCACTCATCCGGCACCTCTTCGAATCCCCTCGGGCTCACCCAGCGCGCGGGCCAGGGCGCTGATGCGCTGGACGTCGCGGACAATGGTCTTCCGGGAGAGCCCCAGGACCTGGGCAATCTCCTCCTGGGACATCCCGTCCAGGTAGTGCAGCGTCGCCACCGTGAGGGCCCGCTCGTCCAGCTCGCGCGCCAGCTTCATCAGGAAGTCGCGGCACTCGGTGGCGGCGAGCGCGTCCACAGCGCCTTCGCTTCCGGCATCCTCCGGGGCGACATCCCGCAGGGCCCGGGTGCGGAGCATGTTGAGGCAGACGTTGGTCGTCACCCGGTAGATGAACGTCATCGGCCGGGCCTCCCGCCGGAAGGCGGCGGCGGATTGGAGGACGCGGATGCAGGACTCCTGCACCGCGTCCCAGGCGTCCGCCTCCCGCTGAAGCAAGGCGAAGGCCCTCCGGTACATGCCAGGGGCATACCGGTCGTACAGGTCCTGGAGCTCCTTGGGGCTCAACCCGGGTGGCATCTTCGCCACCTTGGACACGGGCCCTGGGAAAACTGGGACATTTCCCGTGCGAAAATCGTCCCGTGCCTCAGGGCGCCTCCGCCGCCGTCAGGGGGGCGTCGCCCCCGTCATGGACTGAAGCAGCGTCACCAGCGCACGCTTCTCCTCGTTCGTCAGCTCCAGCGGCACCATGGTCACCGTCTTCTGACCCACGAAGCTGCCGGCCGCATCGCCGCCCTCGTTGTAGAAGTCGATGACCTCCTCCAGCGTGGCCTGGGCGCCGGTGTGCATGTACGGCGCCGTCAGGGCCACGTTGCGCAGCGACGGCGTGCGGAACGCGCCTTCCAGCGTCGCCGGGTCCGCCTGGGTGCGCATCGTCTGGAGCCGCGTCGCGATGGTGCCGGTGGGCGCGTCACTGTGGCGGCTGGCGGCGTTGAACTCCCAGTCCAGCAGCGGCGTCAGCGCGCTCCACTGCCCGCCCGCGCCCGAGCTGCTGTCCTGCACGCCGATGTTGTGGAACAGGTCGTCGGTGAGCGCCGGTCCCTTGTGGCAGACGATGCACTGGCCCTTGCGCAGGAACGTCTTCAGCCCCAGGTACGCCGGGTCCGCCTCCGCCTGGCCGGCCTCGGCCGCCGTGATGAAGCGTCGCACGTCCGTGTCGAAGGGCGCGTCGATGCGCACGAGCGTCCGCTGGTAGGCCGCCATCACCTTGCCCACGTTGGCCAGCAGCGCCGAGTCCGTCTCGTCCGCGGGCGCCTTGCCGAAGAGGGCCTGGTACTCCGTGGTGTACGACTCCACCGAGGTGAGCCGGGCGCGCACCACCTGCGCGTCCGCGTTCATCTCCACCGGGTTGAGCAGCGGCAGGATGGCCTGGTTCCAGAGCCGGTCCGCCCGTCCGTCCCACATGAACCAGCGGTTGTAGGCCACGTTCAGCAGGGTGGGCGGGTTGCGCTCGGACAGGTGTCCGTCGCAGCCCTTGGCCTTGGCGGTGGGCACCGTCAGGCCCTCGCCGCCATGGCAGCTCGCGCAGGACACCGTGCCGCAGCGTGACAGGCCGCTGTCGTGGAACAGCACGTCGCCCAGCGCCTCGGCGCGAGCGAGCCCGTCCATCCGGTTGGTGCTGTCCTTCGGCGGCTGCCGCCCCAGGCTGTGGAGGCTGCGGAGCTGGTCCAGCTCGTCGAGGTTGGGGAACGGCTCTTCGGATTCACACGCCATGCCCGACCCGCCCAGGGCCAGGGCGAGCGTCACGGCGCGTAAGCGGTACGGATTCATCACCAACTCGTCTTTCTGCGAAGGACCCGGGAAGCTTCGCGTCCCCTTCGACGCGAATCAATCCACAAGGGCCTCTTGCCCGCCGGACGAGTTCGTGCTGATGGCGTGACGCCGCTACGCCCGCCCCATGGGGAGGGCTGGACGGGCGGCGTCACGGGCGTGCTTCAGAACCTCAGGCGCCGCAGCTCAGGGCGAAATCGCGCGTGGCCGTGCCGTAGTCGCTCACCTTCACCGTGGAAGGCTCCGGGGTGATGGTCGGCGTGGCGCCCGTCTCGCACTTCAGGCCGCCGCCCGCCGCGAGCCCGACCTGGAGGTCGGTGTTGCTGGGCACGCCCGACACCGTGAAGGAGCAGCGGTTGCCGCGGCTCGGCTTCACCATCGTCCGGCCCAGCCCGTTGGTGGGCGCGTCCGGCGAGGCCACGATGACCTGGAGCTGCCCGCAAGCGTCATCGGCACGCAGCCCGCTCTCCGGCAGGCGGATGACGCCGGCGATGGTGGCGTTGCCCTCACGGCCACCGCCACCGCCCGTGGTGGCGCAACCGGACGCGGCAAGGACCAGGGCGGCTACGGCAATGCGATACATGAAATCCTCAATTCTTGGTGGTTGAGATGGCGGCAAGGTCGCCGTGCAAGCGGTCTACGATGCGCGACCAAGACAATTGCGATGGGAATTCATTCCAGCCACCCCTCGCATTCTTCTCGGGGCCGGGATTTGAACAGTTCCCTAGGAGTTCCGGGCAGTTTTGAACGCCATGTATTTCCGGCGGAGCACGCCGCGTCGCGCTCCATCAGATGGAATCATCGGTCGAATCAAACACAAACGCTTGACGCGTTTGGCTGTCACCTCGGTCCCAAAGACGGACACGGAAATCCCGATTCCGGGCATGTCTGGTCTTGGCGCGCGGCGGTTCTCCCCACGTAACGGGCGGCCCTGCCACCGCCGCGCGGTCTGCTGTCAGCGCTCCCGCGCACCCCCACGGTGAAGGGCAGGGAGAGGAGACGACACCATGTCGATACAAAAGCAGGAGCGCACGCCTTCGTGGACGGGACTGGGCGTGGGGACGGACCGCAAATCGTTTCTGGACGCAATATCCTCCCAGATTCCGGATTACGAGGCGGACAAGGCCGCCGAGGCGGTGTTCTGTGCGTTGTCGGAGCGCCTGTCCGGTTCGTGGGTGGCGCACCTGCGCGAGCAGCTCTCGCCGGACGTGCGCGAGCTGTTACGCGGTTGTCACAGGCACCGCGGCGAGGCGCCCGCGAAGCTGGACCGCGACGACTTCTACTTGATGGTGGCCAACCACCTGAACGCCGAACCGGAGAACGTTCGGCTGGTGCTCCACGGAGTCTTCTCCGCGCTCCATGCCCAAATCACCGAAGGGGAGGCGAAGAAGTTGGAGCAGCAGCTCCCCGCCTGGCTCCAGGGGACGTGGGCCGCCGCGCGGATGCATGTCGACCGGCCCTACTGAGGCCGTGCAAGGGGCGGGGCACCGGGGGGAGAGGGCCCCGGCCGCTTCCACCGCCGCCGTCAGTAGGTTCCGCCCAGCGAGAGCATCGCCGAGTAGCGGCCGTCCAGCGCACCGGGAGCCCGGCCGCCCGGGGCGAAGTCCTGGTCGAACAGGAAGTTGTAGTTCACCCGGGCGTCGGCGGTGATGAGGTTGCCCATCTGGTAGCGCAGGCCCGCGCCGGCGGGCACGTAGCCGCTGGTGTCATCGGAGAAGCCGCGGATGGCGCCCCGGGCGTCGTTGCGGACGTTGTAGCGGTCCAGGCCGATGCCCGTCAGGACGTAGGGCTGGAGCCGGGTGTCGGTGAAGCTGCCCACGACGACGGCCTGGCCGGCGTTGCGGACGATGTCCGGTCCGCCCTCGCCGTCGTCGAGCAGCCCCATGCGGCTGTCGATGTCGCTCAGGCCGCCGCTGTAGCCCAGCTCGACGGCGAAGAAGGCGTGCGGCCGGTAGCCCACTGCGGCGCCATAGGAGAAGCCCGGCGTAACCTCCGGGGCGAGCTGACCGGTGTAGCCCTCCAGGCCGCCGCCCAACTGGGCATAGATGCCGGTGTCGGCCCGCTTCCGCCCGCTGGCGTTGAACTCCACCGTCTCCGCGGACCGCATGCGCGGCTCCGCGATGGGGCGGTCCTCCGCCTGGGCCAGCGCGGCGCCGCCCCAGAGCGCCGCCGCGCACAGCGCGCCACGTACGAGTGCCTTCATGACGGACTCCTTGGTTCGCGTCTGAAAGGCAACGTGGCCCGCGCGGGAGGGCCTGGCAATCAGGCCCACGCGGGCCGTGGGGCACCTGGTGCGGCTGTCCTTCCCACCCCTCAGGGTAGCTGGGTGAGGACCTCCAGCGCGCCTCGGGCCTGCACCAGCCCATGGCCAAAGTCCTCGTCATGGCCGGAAGGCCCCAGGTCCTTCGCCGAGGACAACAGGGCGTGTTTGACCTGGTCCGGCGTGGCGGAGGGGCGGGCGCTGAAGAGCAGCGCGGCCACGCCGCTCACGTAGGGCGCGGCCATGGAGGTGCCGGACATATAGGTGTAGTCCGCCGGGCTCATGCTGATGCGGGCCAGCTCTCCCAGCATCCGGTGCAGCACGGTGCCCCCCGCCTGGGTGATGGTGACGGCGGGCACCCACTGCCCTCGCCGAGGCATGGCGAGGATGTCCACGCCGCCCTCCCAGCTCGAGTTACCGAAGATGACGGCGCGCGCGCCCTGCTTCATCACGTTGACCATGGCCATGTCGGTGGGCACCTCGCCGTGCCGCACGTACGCGACGAAGCCGCTGCACGTGCTGCCCTTGCACGAGTCCAGCGTCGCGCCGCCCCCGCAATCCACCAGCTTGCCCCACTTGTTCTCGATGGGGGCATAGAGCAGTGAGCGCGACAGCGGCCGGGTGTCCCGTACGTCCACCGTGGAGAACGCGCCCTGTCCGCGCGGGAAGGTGGACAGCACGTCCACGCCCGGGGCCACCAGGGCCAGTTGGCTTCCGCCGGAGGAGAAGGTGGCCCGCTGGTCCAGGGAATCCACCGCGCCCACCGCCAGCACGTGCGGGTCCGACGCGGGGTAGTCCACCCGCTGGGCGTTGCTGTTACCCGACGCGGCCACCACCAGGATGCCCTGAGCGTGGGCCGCCGCGAAGACCTCGAGCGTCGTTTTGGAGGGCACGCCGCCGCCCAGCGACAGGGAGATGACCTTGGCGCCCTGCTCCGCGCAGTACTCCACCGCCGCCAGGACGAAGCTCATGTGCGTGCGGCCGTGGATGTCCAGCACCCGGGCGATGATCAGCTCCACGCCCGGTGCCACGCCCATCACCCCGGTGTCCGACAACTGGGGCGAGCCGCGCCCGCCGTGGCCTGGCCGCGCCGCGATGATGCCCGCCACGTGCGTGCCGTGGCCGGTGCCCCAGCCGTTGTCGCTGCTGAAGTCGGAGGGGTCGTCATCGTTCTCCAGCAGGTCGCGGCCGGCGACCACCGCGTCGCGCAGCTCCGGGTGCTCCAAATCCAAGCCGCTGTCGATGACACACAGCCGCACGCCCGCGCCCGTGGGCCGGTCCGGGTCCGGCAGTCCGTCCCCATCCACGTCCCACACCTCGTGCGCCTGGACCTTGCGCAGCCCGGGGGTGAACTCGCGCGGCGTGGCGCCTCGCGCCACCGAGGCCAGGACGGGATGAATCGGCGCGGTGGCGGGGGCCAGGGCGTGCCACTCCTGGTCCTCCTCGATGCTCTCCACTGTCGGGTCTTCGGCCAGGAGCGCTCGCTGTTCCTGGAGCGACATGCGCGCCGCCACCGCGGGCGTGGAGCGGAAGGTGGCTGTCACCTGTCCACCCACCTGATGCACGCGGGCGGTGGCCATCACCCCCTGATTCCGATAGCGGATGATGACCCGCTGCCGGCCGTCGTCATCCGTCAGGGGGGCCCGGACGTGCCGTGTCTCCACGGGTTCGGACAGGGAGCCCGCGATGATGTTCGGGCAGACCTGGCTCTGGGCTCCCTTGTCTGAGGCGTCGTCCGGCCCACATGCCGCAAGTGCCAACAGCCCCATGAGTCCCCACCGCTTCATGAGCCGCTCCTTCTCGAACGGCACCCGGCGGAGACACCGGGCGCGCATCCCCCAGGGAGCGCACTTCGCGAAAGCGTGGCAATGGACTGGGGGGCGCCCCCCTGCCTGAGGTGCGGCGGTGCACACCGCATGTGTCGAGCGGCGGATGGGGACCCCAAATCAGGGTTGCCTTCACGCACGCACCCGGCACTCGCCGCGCTCCTGAACACCCACCCCGCCCGACGGGTACGGGGCGGGTGCACTGTCGGAGGGCGAGTTTCCGTCCAAGGCCCTGGCGGTATCAGAGGGAAGGAAGTTGCCCGCTGCTTGATTCCGTCCGCTTTCGGGTGCTTCGCTGCCTCCAGACGCCATGAGTACCGTCCCTACAGAGTCCTCCCGCTTCCTTGGGCGCTATGAGCTCGTCCACCCCCTGGGCCAGGGGGGCATGGGGGAGGTGTACCTGGCGAAAATCAGCGGCGCGGCCGGCTTTGAGAAGCCGTGCATCGTGAAGACGATTCTGCCGGCGCTGCTGAAGGACCGTCAGTTCCTGGACCGGTTCCACCACGAGGCCAAGGTGCTGGTGCACCTGGTGCACTCGTCCATTGCCCAGGTCTACGACATGGGTGAGGCGGACGGCACGTACTTCATGGCGTTGGAGTACGTGGCCGGCGTGGACCTGGCCTACCTGTTGGAGCAGGCGCGCTCGCAGGGCGTGGCGGTGCCGGTGCCGGTGGCGTTGTTCCTCGGTCAGCGCATCGCGGAGGGTCTGGGCTACGCGCACCGCAAGACGGGGCCGGACGGCTCGCCGCTGGGCATCGTCCACCGCGACGTGTCCCCGCACAACGTCATGGTGTCCTACGAGGGCGAGGTGAAGGTCATCGACTTCGGCCTCGCCAAGTCCGCGGCGCGCAGCAAGTACACGCTGCCGTCCACGGTGATGGGAAAGCTGGGGTACATGTCCCCCGAGCAGGTGCGCGCCGAGCCCCTGGACCACCGCAGCGACATCTATTCGTGTGGCGTCGTGGTGTGGGAGATGCTGGCCGGCCGCTCGCTCATCCCCCACGGGACGGTGGGCGAGATGATGGCGGCCATGTCGCAGCCGGTGGTGCCGTCGCTGAGCGAGTTGCGGCCGGACGTGGACGCCGCGCTGGACGCCGTCGTGCGCCGCGCGCTGACGGCCCGCCCGGACGACCGCTACATGCGTTCGGACGAGCTGGCGCGCGCGCTCAACACGGAGTTGGTGCGCTCAGGGACCGCGATGGGCGCCGAGGAGGTGGGTCACTTCGTGCGCGCGCTGTGCCCGGAGGCGTTCGACGCCCAGCGCAAGCTCATCTCCAAGGTGACTTCGTCCTCCAACCACCGCCGCACCCCCGCGCCGGGTTATGGCACCGGGCCGCAGCAGGCCGTGGGCTTCGAGCCCACGCTGATGCGCGGCCCGGCGGCACAGCCCGGGTTTGGCTCGGGAGGCGTGGCCCGTCCCGGCGCCATCTATGCGGACGGCGATGACCTGGGCACCGGGAGCACCACGGTGCGGCCGCCTTCCGACTCGCCCTCCGGCGTCGGGGTGGCTTCGGGGAGCGAGCCCGCCGCGTCCCAGTCCGTCGTCGCGCCCACCGTCGTGTCCGCGGCGACGCTGGAGGAACGGGCGTCCCGGAAGCGGCCGGTGGGGCTCTATGCCGCCATCGCCGTGTTGCTGGTGATTGCCACCTCCGCCGTCACCGCGCTCTTCGTCCAGTCGTCGGGCGTGGCGCCGGTGGCCACCGGGCCCGTGGCCGGCGCTTCAGGGCAGAGCGCGCCGCCCCCGGCTTCGGACGAGGGGATGGAGACGCCCGTCGCCGCCGCGCGGCAGGGGGCGACCGCGGAAGCAGCGCCCGTGTCCGACGCGGGCACGGGCGCTGACGCCGGTGCGGCGGTGGTGGCCGCGGGCGGGCCGGGTGCCGCCGAGGATGCATCCGCGCCGTCCTCGGTGCGCGCCGAGAACGACAAGTCGGAGCCCGAGCGGGCTCGGACGCCACGCCCCGCGTCGGTGAAGACGTCCGCGAAGAAGCCGGCGGTCCCCGTCGAGCCCGCCGTCGTCTATGCCACGCCGGCGAAGGTGCTCCCGATTCAGAGCGCGAACGGGCGCTACTATGTCGACCGGAGCATCATCGGGCGGGGCTTCCTCCCGGGTGTGGAGATGGACGTGCTGGGGCCGTTGAAGAACGGCAAGCGCGAGGTGCTGGGGCGGGCTCGGGTGGTGCGGCCGGGACGCGGCGTCGTGATGCGGCCCACGCGGGCGTTCATCGAACTGGATGACCGTGCCCTGGCGGCTTCGGGGGACCTCTTCGTGGCGGCGCCTGGACGGGATGACGCCCCCGCCGACGCGTCGGCGACCGAGGAGTCCCAGGCGCAGGCCGCCGAGCCCGACAAGGGTGAGGAGGTGGAGACCGTCGTGGCCGCGGCCCCCGCGAAGCGCACGCTGCGCGGCCACGCGAGCGTGCAGGGCGGGGTGGGCGGCTTCCTGGACCCGGGTGTGGAGGTCCAGAACCGCGAGTCCATCGACTGGACGGACTGCTACGTGGTGAAGGACATCCGCAAAGCGGCGTGGCTGGGCGTCGTGAAGGCCGGGGAGCGGAAGACGGCCAGCCGTTTCCGCCACAACCCGAACTTCGACGTGGGCTCCGGCTACCTGGGCGTCATCTGCAAGGAAGGCGAGCTGCGGGTGAAGGCGCGCTGAGGCGCTCCGCGCCGTGACGGACGCGGAAGGCTCAGGGCCCCAGCCGCGCGCCGGCGACGGGGCAGTCGGCGACGAGCGCCTTCACCTCGGCGTCCCCACCCCGGGCATTGCGCACCGCGCGGTCCAGGGACGTGCGGCACTGCCACGTCACCTCGCGCGTGCCGTGGCAGCAGTGCCAGCCCGTCAGCGTGCGGCCCAGGTACTGGAGCATCTCCGCCTTGGTGGGGGTGACGAGCAGCCACACCGCGCCCGCCAGCACCGCCAGCCAGGGCAACTGGAGCGCCACGCCCTTGAGGCGAGGGCCCGCGCCGGGAGCAACGGGCTCCGCGTGGAGCCCGAGCAGCGTGTCCAGGGGGCGGCGCATCAGCACCCCGTTCAGCAGCAGGTCCAGCGGCGTGGTGAAGGCGCGGGCCAGGCCGCGGAGCAACCCGGGCGTGTGCTCCGCGTGCACCAGCTTCACCCCGGCCACCTGTCGCCAGAAGGTCCGGCCCGTCAACCCGCCCACGGCGGACGCGGTGAGCCACGCCAGGGCCATGGCCAGGGGCATCGATAGCGGGGTGCGGTCCTGCTCCAGCGCGCGTAACGCACCCCAGCCCACGAGGACGGACGTCCCCAGGTCCAGCACATCCGCCACCCACAGGTGCCATTGGTACCGCGCCTGCGTGGTCACCTGGTCCGTCGCAAACAACGACCCGTTGCTCATCCACCCTCTTTTCGGCGCGCGGAGCATAGACCGGACGGGAGGACGTGCGCCTCATGGCTCCGCTGGGTTCGACCAGGGGACACCCCGGGTGTCGCATTCCCGCAGTGGCGCGGTGGGGGCGTGGCTCGCATCTTCACCACTGCGCGACGCGTCGGAGGCCTCCGCCACCACCGGGGCCTCCTCGCCGGGCGCGCAATGGCCAAGGCCATGGCGGAGCCGGGGGTGCGGTTCCCGGCTCCACAGGTGGTGGCGGCGCGGCGGCAGCGGCGGGGGGAAGTCGGTGG
>NZ_SRLV01000150.1:0-10833 GCF_006518205.1 Myxococcus sp. CA005
GGGAGGGGCTGCGCCGCTTCTTGGCGGCGAGGGATTCCTCGATGCGGCGGATGAGGTACGTCTTGTTCGGGCTGCGCGTCTCCTCGCCCACCACTTCGCGGAAGCGGGCGCGCAGCTCCGTCAAATTCATGGACTCCAGCTTCTTCGTCTTCGGGGCGGTGGTGCGGGGCATGGTGGTGTTTTCCTTTCCGGGCCGTGGGTACACGTCTGCCATTCACAAGGGCGGCCCGGCGGCCCTCATGCGCTGGTGCCCCGCTGGGCGGGGCGTGGGTGGTGAGAGGAGGCGCTACTTGCTGCGGGGGTTGCTGGCGGCGCTCAGGCCGGCCTGATAGGCGGCTTCGAGAGCCTCCTTCAGGCGCCACACCGGCACGTCGTGAAAGTCGAGGCTGTCGCTGTTGCGTGTCTTCAGTGTTTCGATGTTGAGCGTTTCGCTTGCGATGCGTTCGAGGGTTGCCTCGGGCGCCCGGGCAGGCTTCGTGGTGCGTGGCTTGCGGGGTGTCATTGTTTCATCCTTCCGTGCGCCCTTGGGTGGCGCGCGTGAGGCATACACGCTCTGTTGCGCGCGTATGGCAAGTCATTGTGCGCTGGGATTGCGACGACTCTCGAGCTGCTTCGGGGCGGCAACGCGAGTGCTGCCGGCTGCGTCGAGCCCAGCTTGGTAGGCCGCTTCGAGGGCATCCTTCACTTCCCACACCGCGACTTCGCGGAAGTCGATGGGGCCGATGCGCGTCCGCAGCGTGTCGAAGCCCATGTGCCTGTTGGCGATTCTCTCAAGTGCTGCATCGCGCGATGGGGGGATGGCCTGCTCTTCGGAGTGTTCTTCGGAGGCGCTACGCGCCTCGGGGGTGTCTGTCATGGCTTTTTCTGGCGCGCTTGCTCGCGAGCGCGTGCGTGCGTGCGTGCGTGCATACGCGCTCTGTTTCAGGTGCAATGCAAGTCGCTATTTGCGCAGGTGCGCGAAGCACTCCAAGTCGATGGCGCGCGGGTCGAAATGCACGAAGGAGGTGGTGCCGTCCGGGAGAATGAGGGCGGCGTCGATGCAGTCCTCGGCCGTGACGCCTCCGAGGTGCGCCAGCGTCTCGTTGTCATTCACATAGTAGTCGTCCGCGTCGGGGTTGGCGTCGGGGCGCAGGCCGCCGCGCAGCACCGCGAAGATGCGGACCTTCTGCCCCCGGAGGCCGGGGATTTCGTTGCCGAGGTAGGTGGTGTCAGTGCCGATAACCATGGGTGTCTCCTTGGCGCGCAGTGGGGAGCGCGCGAAGACATACACGCTCTGCTCCGCGCTGATAGCAAGTCGCCTGCTTGGGAAAGCCGCGCCAGGGACTCCGAGCGACAGGAGCGCCTTCGTCCCGACTACAGCGGCGTCCGGACGCGGCGCTGGCCGTCCAGACGCTGTTGCAGGGCTGGGCTGTTACGCGCGACGTGGGGACTTCCACGCTGCCTTGTCGCCGCGTCGGAGTTGTTCCCCTTCGAGGAGGAAGACGTCGTTTGACGCCGTCACTTCCCCTGGGCGTGGCCCCTCGTTGTGCTGCATCCCTTCGGCGGTGAAATCGCCGCGGACGGCGACGCCGGCAAGGACGCATTCGAAGGGGAGGTGCTGCTGCATCATGACGTAGACATTTGCGTCGGCGTCCAGCTTCGCGAGGATGCTAATGAGCTGTTTCACTTTCATGAGGCTCTCCGAGGTAGTGAGTGCTGTTGGTGTTGGACATACACGCTCTCTTCTTTCGGGGTAGCAAGTCGAGAAGAGAGGAATTGTGCCTCCAGAGGGCGTTGGCGGTGTGTCCGGTGTCAGGACGTACTGGGCGTGTCTTGGCTTGACGCTTCGGGGTGGGCGCGCCGCTCGCCAGGCGGCACCTCGATTCTCAATCCCTGGGGGAACCAGCGCTCGCGAGCCTCCTGCGACAGGGGACGCACCACCACCTTGCCGGCGCCGCCCCCCTTGGGCTTGAGCACCGTGTGCAGGCGCCCGCGCTTGACGAGTTCCGCGTGGACGTGGCCGACGAGGAGTCGGTGCAGGTGGCCGAAGCTCCCTGGCGCTGGATGCTCCGGCTCACCCTCGGGCGCGCGGATGAGAAACTCGGTGGAGCGGCAGGCGGGACAGGGAGGGAGCTGGACGAGGCCGTCGTCCACGTCCTCCCGACGCGCGACGCCGACCTCCAGGGTGTCGAGGGAGAGGCGATTGCCGCTGCCGCACCGGGCGCAGCGCTGAAGTACATCCTCGGCGGTGATTTCGTGGATGGCCATGGGCGCGCCCTTACGCGACGGCGGTGTACGAGCCGAACCAATACGTCGAGGCGAGGCCTGGGAGGGTTTGGTGGCTGTAGAAGGCGAAGCCGTCTCTGTCCGGCACCATGACGGTGGGATTGCCGACGAAGCTTCCGGCGAAGGCGTAGGGGGAGAGGGTGATGGAGGAGGGCACGCCAGGAAAGCGACTGCGGAACGTCACCGAGCCGCCCCCGGCCAGGTTGTCGTGCGCGGCGGTGTCGCTGTTGCTGTACTGGAGGCCGAGCCGGCCCACCTCGCGCACGCTGCCCGCCACCTCGAATGAAGTGTTGCTGGCGGTGCTACTCAGTGGGAGTCGCAACGTGCGCGTCCAAGAGGTGAATGTGACGGTGAGGCTGGCGTCGTGGAGGAACTCCGCCTCGTTGCGCGAGAGGCGGAAGCCGGCGGCAGCCGCGCCGGTGGTGTCCCGGGCCCAGGCGCTCCCATTCCATGCGGCGTTGAGGGTGAACCACACCGAGTCGCTGTCAGCGTAGAGGCGCAGCCGCGCGGCGGCGCCGCCCGCACCTTGGGCGTCGAGGAGAAGGACACGGCCGGTACCCAGGACGGGCTGGAGGATGGCCTTGTGCTGGCCCACCGCCGTTTCGTTGCCGCGGAAGTGCCCGCCGCTGAAGGCCGAGAGGACTTCCGCGAGCGCCGCTTCGACGGTGCCTGCCGTCAGCAGGTTGCCCGCGTCCGCGACGGAGACGGCGGAGGCGGCGTGGGCCCCCGCGCCCTGGGTGACGTGCCCGTTGATGAAGCCCAGCATCGCGGCCACCTGCTGCCGCAGGCTGCTGGCGGGGAGGGCGTGGGGCGTCCCGGCCAGTGCGTCTCCTCCGACGCGAGAGGCGCCGGGGCTGTTTGCCGTTGTCTCTCCGAGGCGGGTGACGACCTCCTGCAGCTGCGCCTGGACGCTGGTGCCGCTGACGTAGCTGTGGGGCGTGGCGCCAATGGCGCTGGCGTGGTGGGCCCCGGTGGCCGCGCCCTGGTGGGTGTTGAGGAAGCCCAGCAGCGAGGCCAGCTGCGCGTCCACGGTGCCCGTCGGCAGGAGGTTGGGCGTGCCGGGCACCGCGTCCGCGCCCACGCGGGAGGCGCCCGGTGTGCCAGCGGCGGCCGAGGAGAGCTTGTCGACGACTTCGTCCACGGCCTCCTGCACGGTGGTGGAGGTGAGGAAGCCGTGGGGCGCATAGTCCACGGCACTGGCCTCGTGCCTCCGGGCGGCGCCGGAGAAGTGGCCGGCCAGCTCGGCATCCACCTCGTCCAACGTCGCCTGCACCGTGTCCGCGCTGGGGCTCAGGACGTCCCAGGTGCCGCTCTCCACGGCCACGGAGGTGCCCCGGGCGAAGATGAAGGCCTGGCGGCGGGAGGTATCCAAGTCCGCGGCGAGAATCTGCGTCTGCCCCGGGCGGCGCCGGACGTCACACAGCAGCAACTCGTCGGGCTGGAGGGCGGGCTTGGGCGCCTGTCCGACGGGGCCCTCCGGTGCCTGGCGCACCACCAACTCGAAGGACTCGTCGCGGCGGAAGTACACCTGCTGGGAGTTGCCGTCCGTGCGCGGCTCGGACAGCAGACGGGTGAAGCGCAGGAAGATGCCCACCCACCGCTCGCTGCCCGAGGTGGAGACGTCGGTGGGGATGCCGGAGACGTCCACCGCGCAGTCCACCGTCTGCCCGGTGCCGAAGAAGATGCGCTGCCCGAGGTTGTCGTAGGCGCGCGCCGGGGCCGTCAGGTCGACGGAGAGGTTGGGCACCGGCGAGTGCGGCGCGGGCACAGCCCCGGAGATGACGCCGTGGACGCCCAAGTCCGAGGCGAGGTTTCGGTCCGCCTGCTCCAACTGTGCGAAGGCCAAGTCCAGCTCGGCCTCGCTGACACGTTGCCTGAAGAAAAAATCCAGCCGGTTGCTCATGCCTGCGCCCTCCAGTGGAGTGCAAAGGCATGGCGCGAGAAATCGGGGACATGCCGGGCGGACGTCAGTGCAGCGTCGTCGTCTCGCCCAACTCGCTGAGTCCCAGCTCCCAGTGCTCGGGGAGAATGGGTGGCAGGGGCTCCACCAAGTCGATGAAGTGGGTATGCGCGGGCTTGAGGTACTCGACGAGGGTGCGCAGGCGCTGGCGCTCCGCAGTCGAGAGGAGGCGCTCCACCTCGACGTTGAAGGCGTAGCGGGCGAAGCGCTCCGAGGGGCCCAGCACCCAGTCCACGCCCAGCTCGGACTCGCCCAGCACGAGGGTGTCCGAGGCGAAGGGGGAGACGGCGCGCACCTCAATTCCGAGGAAGAAGCGGATGGCGTTGCGCAGGCCCAGCGCGGTGCCCTTCTGCTGGTACATGTCCACGAGGATGGCGGCTAGGCGGCGCCGGGCGAGGACGTCCAGCTCGAAGGCAAAGGGGTTGCCCAAGTCCTGGAGGATGGCGTCGAGGAAGGGCTCTGGCGCGCGCTCCACGTCGAAGACGTCAGGGAAAGCGTCCAAGTCGGAGAGCAGCAAATCCGTCACCTCCTGGAGGCAGGAGATGAAGCGGTGCAGGTCGCCCGTCACGTCGTCGCGGCGGTTGTGGCGGGGCAGCATGTCCCAGAGCTGGAAGCTGCGGGAGGGCGGCCGGGCAGGACGGAAGCCCGCGAAGCTGGCGCGGTGGTAGGGGGCGAGCACCGGGTTGTCGTGCGCGTCCGTCACGCCCTCCACGAGCACCTCGTACACCACGTCCGGCGTCATTTCCGTGTCGAGGGCGAGGTGAACGAGGGGGCCATCCGCCGCGGCGCCAACGGAGGCCACCGGGACTGCGGGGGCGTCACGAGGCGTGAAGGTGAAGCGCGCCGAGGGAGGCACCCGCACGTCCTCGTCGAAGGCGAGGCGCACGGACTTCGGCGCCAGGGCCTGGGCGCCCACGAGTCGGGGCGCTGTCCTGTCCTCCACGGTGAAGGTGTACGTCTCGTCGAGGAGGTGCTCGCCGCCGGCCGTGGCCGAGACGACGCGGACGGAGACGGTGGCCTGGCTGGCCAGCGGCACCGCCGGGTGGAGCACCACGCGCAGGGTGTCCGCTGTCTGCGTCACCTCCGCCAGCGGCCCCGCGAAGGCGGGTTGCACCTCGACGCTGTCCCCGCCCGCGAAGGCGAGGACGCCGTCCACCCAGACGCGCGTGGCCGCCCGGGCAATGCCGTCTACGCCGACGTCCACCACCTCCAGCTCCAGCGCGGCATCGACGGGGACGTCCTCCTCCTCGGGGCCCGGAGCGCGGTTGAGGAGGAGAGGGCGGCGCGTCTCGGCGAAGAGGGAGACGGTGTCGACGTAGAGGGCGGGCAGCTCAACCGTGGCCATGGGGCTTCCTCACGGGGAGACGAGCTCCAAGCGGACACCCACCGTGTGGACGCCGGAGAGCTTCGAGACGTTGGCGGCCATGTCCCCGACGAGGCGCTCGCGGCCGGGGCGCCCCAGAGTGCGGGCGTACTTCACCCCGTCGACGACGAGGGACGCTTCCCAGGCCAGGCCCGCCGGGACGCCTGCAGGTACACGGAGGCGCAAGGCGGTGCGGACCAGGTGCACGCCGGTGACGTCCACTGGCTGCGTCACCTCGACGAAGTCGCCCGGGGCCAACTCGAAGCGGCGTCCAGGCTCCTCGTCGCCGAGGACGAAGAGGTACTCGCCCGAGGCAGGCGTGGCCCGCTGGGGCCGAATGCGTCCCTGTCCGAGGCCCAAGCGACTGGTGAAGGCGGTGAGGGCCATGGGCGTCACACCTGCCGGGAGAGCTCGAGCGAGTCGAAATAGGCGCGGCGAGTGACGTCCTTCACCGCGAAGCCGAAGCCTCCACGGCCGGAGGTGAGGGGCTGACTGCCGGAGTTGATGCCGAGGGCGTCGTCGATGAAGTCGGCCATGCCTGGTACTGGCTGCCAGTCGGGAGGCGTGCCCAGCGGGTGGATGGCCAAGTCGTTGTGGAAGGCCTTGAGGACGACGTCGCCGTTGGCATTGACGATGACGTCCAGGCGCAGGTGCAGCCAGGTGCCCTGGGTGAAGCTGGCGGAGGACTTGAGGAGGACACCGGGGCCGTCCGCGTCGGGAAGTCCCGTGGCCACCGCGCCCTTGCGCAGCACCACTCGGTGCGGCTCGTCGTCGGAGAGGCCCAGGAGGTAGGCGGAGTCGTTGACGGAGGTGCCCTGGCCGCAGAGGTACAGGAAGGGGGAGAAGCCGGTGGGGCCTCCACCGGGCCCGCGCTGGAGGCAGCCGCGGATGCTGCCTCCCTTGGCCATGGGGGCGAAGTCCGGCAGGTTGGCGAAGAGGGCAACGGCACCCTGCGCGGCGGTGAGGGAGTTGAAGGCGAAGAGGAAGTTGCCGCCGCCCAGGGGACGGGCAATGCCCGCCGTCACGCCCCTGTCCACGGTGGCGATGTCCATTCCGCCATTGAGGTATGTCCAGTCTGCGAGTGCCATGGTGTCCTCACTGCGTGGCGGCCACTGGCCACCCGGTGTCGAAGTCCTCGCTGGGCTGCGTGGTGTTGAAGAGGGCCGCGCGCGTTGCCACGTCCTCCCAGCGCCAGGCGTAGGCCTCGTTGGTGTGCCAGCGCTGCTCGAAGTCCTCGCGCGGCGAGTCGCTGAAGAGGCCCTCCACGGAAGTTGCGTCCGCCCAGTCCGCGAGGAAGGGCCCATGACCCCACGTCTCGGCGACGTTCCCCTCGAAGCGGTGCGGGACGAGCTGCGCGGGCGGCAGCTCGAAGAGGAAGCCGTCGTTGTCCCAGCCCCGGGAGAAGGCCTCGAAGCCGTCGCGCTGGCCGGAGAAAAAGGCGAGGGCAACGGGGACGTCGGAGAGGGCGGCGTGCCACACATACCAGCGCTCGAAGTCCTCGCAGGCCTCCTCCGGCACACCGAAGCCCGCCAGGACCTCAATGCGCGTCACCGCTGTCAGCGTCCAGTGAGCAGCCTCGCCGGGCCGAGCGCCCGCGTCCTCGAAGCTGGGGTTGAGGAGGGCCATGTCAGAGGAGTCCTCCGGTGTCGCCGTCCTGTAGGGTGACGCTGCCCAGCACCGGCAGCTCCCGCACCGTCAGCTTCACATCCGCGGGCAGGCCGTTGAGTGTCAGGTCCATGCGCGCGTCACCCAGCTTCCGCACTCCGGGCACGTCGCGGATGACGTTGAACACGTCCGACCAGGCCACCTCTCCGGCGGGGAAGCCCTGGGCGTCCTTGAGGTTGAAGCCGAAGTCGATGCGGGGGTTGGGCGTGCCGTCCGGCTCGCTGATGCGGAAGTGGGCGGCGAGCGCCTGGCGGATGCGCGAGGCGACGTCCTGAGCCGAAGCGCCCTGGCGCAGGAAGAGGCGGGTGGAGACGTCCACGCGCCGGTACACCGGCTCCTGGACGCTCACCTGGAAGGTGAGGGTGCAGGGGTAGACTTCCGTTACCTGGCGCAGCACCTGGGCCTTGAGCGCGGGCGTGGGGACTCCACCGCCCTGGGGCACCACGTAGAGGATGCCGGCATTCTCCCCGATGGTGGCGTCCTCGTTGGACGTCAGCATGAGGGCGCGCGCCACGCCTGGAAGGCGCCGGGCGTTGATTTCGAAGTCCTCGCGGGAGACGGTGCGCGTCAGGGCCCGGAGACTCTCGGGGGCGAGCAGCTTCGCGGAGGCCACCGTCTGCCTGTCCGCGCCACCCGAGGCTGAGGCGGGGTTGTGGACGGCTACCTGCACCGCGTGGCCATGGGCGTCCCGAAAGCTCCCCTCCACGACGACGAGGCGCTCCGCGTCCACGTTGCCTGCCGAGCCGCCGCCCGTCTTGTACACCACCGCCACGGTGCCAGCGGGCGGCAGGCCGTTGACTCCGTTTCCGAAGCGGACGGTGGCCTTGTCCCCCTGGTCCACCGAAATGAGGAAGTGGGCGTCGGAGGCGCGGGAGTTGAGGAAGGTGTCCACCTCGGTGAAGGCACCCTGGGCGGTGGACACGCGGGCGGAGCCGTCGAGGTAGGGAGCGAAGTCCAGGTGCGCCTCGAAGTCGGCGAGGCCGCGGGCGTCGAAGAGCTGCGTGTGCGTCTTCGAGTGCTCCACCACCGCGACGACGCGCGGTGGGTTGGCGCCGGCCGGAATGGTGACGGAAGAGAGAAGCTGGAAGCGGACGGCCTCCGTCACCTCCTGGGTGCGGACGACGGTGCCGGCGGGGAAGGTGACGTGGGCGGCAGGAGGCTGGGCCAGGCGCAGCTCCACCTCGGCCGTGGCCGCCTGGGCACCGTGAAGCCGGTAGCCCAGCATACGCGCCAGGGCGATGACGTTGCGGCGCTGGGTGGCGGTGGAGAGGCGCGACTCGCGGGCGAGGTTGTCCTGATAGAAGCCGAGAACGTCGCCGACGAAGGCGTACATCTCCAGGAGCAGGTTGCCGAAGCTGGCGACGTCGAAGTCCGTCCAGTCTGGGAAGACGCTCTTCACCAGCCCTACAAGGCGCGCGCGCAGGGCGTCGAAGTCGCGGTGGGTGTAGTCGGTGGACGCGGGAAGAAGTGGCACGTCGGCGAAGGCCTCCACCGGGAGACAAAGGCCTTGGGCCCACTTCTTTTCGGGGACATGGGGACAGCGACAGCGCTTCGGCCCGGCCTTGCGCTGCATGCGCAGGGCCGGGGCTCTGCAGCCTGACGCCTCGTCCTACCCGAACAGGGTGCGGAACTTCTCCTCGTCATGTGCGCGCAGCCGCTCGCTGAAGCGTAGTGCTTCGTCTGGCGCCGGGGGGCATCTGCGCGCAGGGATGAGGACGGTGTACTCGTCGCGTGGCCCGGGCCCGAAGAGAATGAGGCCGAGGCCGTGCAACTGGCAGCGCGCCACCAGCTCCCGCCTGTCGCGGAGGGAAAGAGTGTGTGGCAGGGCAAGGTACGTCTTCGTGGCGAAGAGCTGGTGGGCCGCCGCCTGCCCATAGGCCGAGAGGAGGTCCTCCGTCGTGCCCCTGACTTCGACTGCGAGGATTTCGGGAGTCCACGAGAAGGAGTCCCCCGCACATCGCCGGTACACGCCGACGATGTCCGGCAACCCCCATGGGTCGCCGAGGCCTTGGCTGCCCAAGGGGACTGCGGCGGTGAGCTCCTCCACGTCTCCCTCGAGGAACGCGGCGAGAGGCAGGAGGAACTCCTCTTCCTGGTCAGCGGGGATAGTCACTGGAGGGACACTCTTTCGGGTGGGGACGTAGAGTCCGCGCTCGGGCCTGCTGACGGCATTCGTGAAGGTGGTGCGACCCATCGAGTGGAGGGCAGGAGGAATGCTGGCGAAGGGGGCCTCGGGGTGCAGGTTGTGGACTCCGCGCGCCAGAGGCATGAGGCGAATGCCGGAGGGGTGTTGCCGGACAATCCTCACGGCCTCTTCTTGGAGCTGTTGAATGTGTAGCTGCGCGACTTCTCCGCGCGCGTCATAGAAACAGATTTTGCCCCCTACCTCCCACCAGTGCGGTTTGGAATTGCTGCTGTCGATGTGTTTTGTTTGTCGAATCATGGGTGAGGCGCTCCGGTTGAGCTGAGCCATACAGCGCTCTGGTGCGCTCAGAAGTCCACTCGAATGCGTGGGATTGGAGTGCCATTCACCCAGGAATGGGGACGTCCAGGGCTGCCGTCGCGTCACCGTCGCGCACGCGCACACGAAGCGTCAGCACGGCTGCGTGCTGCTCGACGCGGACCTGCACGAACTGGACGCCAGGCAGCCAGCGCGCGAGAGCGTCACGGACGTACACGCGCGCCAGCTCCGCCAGCACCGTGTCGTTGCGCTGGTGGCGAAGGCGCGAGAGGCCCGCGCCGAAGCTGGTGCGCCAGGGCAGCTCGCCGGTGGAGTGGGGCGTGGCACCTTCCGTCAGCAGCACCTGCCGCACCTTCGAGGCGAGCAGCTCGGCCCCGGCGCCCGCGGCGAAGTCGCGCTTCCTGTCGCGCCGGAAGGGAATGAGGAGATTCTGGGGGGCTCGACTCACGACGTCCTCCTCACGGAATGGGGATGGCCGCGCGCACCTGCTGCAGCGTGCGGACGATGGCATCGAGGGGAGCAATGGCTTCTTCCAACGGGCTCCCCTCAAGACTGGAGAAGTCCGGCACCTGGGGCCCACCCACCAGCCCAAGGAAGACGTTGAGGAGGGCCATGAGCTGGGAGAGGGCGGCCAGGGCCTTGCCGACGTTGGCGGCCTCCTGGGCGACGTTGGCCTCCGCGCAACCGGCCACCGCGAGCAGGCCCGCGTCTCGAAGCTGGGCGGCGCGTTGCCGGGCCTGCGCGACGCTCGATAGGCGCAGTTGCAGGTGGAGGAGCTGGCCACGGGCATGGCCCAGCTCGCCGAGGACGATGTCGATGACGCCCACCACCGTGTACGGCACCGAGAGCTGGGGGACGAGGCGGAGCAGCTTGGACACCTTCTCGGCCAATTTGGGCAGAGCCGCGGCGATGGCTGTCGGGTCCGGCGGAGGCCCCAGCGCGTCAGGTATCGCCTTCACGACTTCGACGAGGGCCAGCACCGCGCCGATGATGTCGAAGAGGGGCGTGAGCGGCGCGAGCGCCGGCTGGACGGCCTGCAGGAGTTGGTGGTGCTGCAGGGTGGCGCCGCCAGGGAGGGTGAGGGTGGGCGCCTGGGGCAGCGGGGGGATGTGGATGCAG
>NZ_SRLV01000151.1:0-10091 GCF_006518205.1 Myxococcus sp. CA005
CCCCCTCCGCAGCACGACGGAGACGACCCGCCCCCTGGGCGCGCGCCCCGCCACGGGCACGGCTCCGCAGCGCGTGCTGTTGGTGGATGACAGCCGCTCCATCCGCACGCTGCTGAAGATCTACCTCATGGCTCGCAACTTCGAGTTCCTCGAAGCGGAGTCCGCCGAGGAAGGCCTCAAGGTGTCGGAAGCGGAGCCGGTGGACCTGGTCCTCACGGACTTCCACATGGATGGGATGAACGGCGCGGACTTCGCCGCGCAGATTCGCGCCAGCGCCAACCCGCGTCTGGCCAAGGTGCCCATCCTGATGATGACGGGCGACCCGAACGTGGCGGAGGTGCGCGCGCTGGGTCAGAAGGCCGGCATCAGCGCCTTCGTCCGCAAGCCGGTGAGCTGCGCGCAGCTCATGACGCTGGTGGACACCATCCTCCCGCTGCCGCGCAAGTAGCGCGCCGCGCCCGTCTGGGCACCGCTTCACTCACGCCGGGTTCCGGGCCGCCGCAGCGGCGCGGGCCCGGCGTTTTCGCATGGCTTCACCCACGCGAATGGCCATCAGGAGCGCCAGCACCGCGCCGTAGATGAGCGGCTCGGTGACGTCCTTCTTCACGCGCCACACGAAGTGCACCACGCCCAGCGCCGCGGCCCCATAGGCCAGCCGGTGCAGGCGCTGCCAGCGTGGAAAGCCCAGCCGCCGCACCCACCGGTTCGTCGACGTCACGGCCAGGGGCACCAGCAGCACCAGCGCGGCGAAGCCCACGGTGATGAAGGGGCGCTCGGTGACGTCCGCCCACAGCGCGCCCCACGCCAGCCCCTGGTCCAGCACCGCGTACACGAGGAAGTGCGCCACCGCGTAGGTGAAGGCCAAGAGGCCCAGGGTGCGGCGCACGCGCGCGGGCCACGTCCACCCCGCCACCAGCCGCAGCGGCGTGCACGTCAGCGAGGCCACCAGCAGCACCAGCGTCAGCAGCCCCGTCTGGTGGAGCGCGGCTTCAATCGCGTTGGGCCCCAGCTCGCCCCGGGGCCCCTGGACGGCGAGCATCAGCAGCGGCGACAGGCCACCCACGACGAGCGCGGGGTTGAGCCAGGGATACGGAGACGAGGCCATGGCGCGGGGACTCAGTAGAACCGGCGCAGGTCCATGCCGGTGTAGAGGTGGGCCACCTGCTCCGCGTAGCCATTGAAGGGCAGCGTGGGGCGGCGCTCGAAGTCGCCGATGCGGCGCTCGCTGGCCTGGCTCCAGCGCGGATGGGGCACGGAAGGATTCACGTTGGCGTAGAAGCCATACTCGCGCGGCGCGGACAGGCGCCACGTCGTCATGGGCTCCTCCCGCGTGAGGCTGATGCGGACAATGGACTTGATGCCCTTGAATCCATACTTCCAAGGAGCCACGAGCCGCAGCGGCGCGCCGTTCTGGTTGGGCAGTTGCCGGCCGTAGAGCCCCGTGGCCAGCAGCGTGAGCGGGTTCATCGCCTCGTCCAGGCGCAGTCCTTCCGTGTACGGCCAATCCAACAGGGCGCGGCGCTGGCCCGGCATCTGCTCCGGGTCCAGCAGCGTGGTGAAGGCGACGTACTTCGCATGGCTGGTGGGCTCCACGCGCTGGAGCAGCGCCGCCAGCGGGAAGCCCAGCCACGGAATCACCATGGACCAGGCCTCCACGCAGCGCATGCGGTAGACGCGCTCCTCCAGGGAGAACCAGGACGTGAGCTGCTCCACGTCCACCGTCCGCGGTTTATGCACCTCGCCGTCGATGACGACGCTCCACGGCTTCGGCTTCAGCGTGTGCGCGAAGCGGGCCGGGTCGTTCTTGTCGAAGCCGAACTCGTAGAAGTTGTTGTAGGTGGTGACGTCCTCGTAGGGCGTGCGCGGCTCGTCCGTGTCGAAGGGGCCCATCGCCTGCGCCACCGGTTGCTCCACCAGGCCCGCGTCCGGGACGAAGCGCTCCATGGGGCGCGTCTGCTTGCGGCCCAGCAGGTGCAGCCCTCCGGCGACGGCGACGGCCGTGCCCGCGAAGAGGCCCGCGTTCTTCAGCAGCTCGCGCCGGCGCAGGTACGTCTTCTCGGGGGTGACTTCGGAGCTGGGCGGCTCAGCGGGCGGCTTGTCGCGCATGGCCCCTGTATAACGGCCCGGGCCGCCCGCGCGTTACCGGGCGGTGCCTTCCTGTCCCGGGAGCGTCCCGGTGCTCTGCGTCAGCGCGGCCTCACGGGCCCGGGCGTCCTTCAGGCGCCACAGCCGCCACCAGGGTGTGCCCGGGGACTCGTGGTGCTCCCAGTGGTAGCCGAAGAAGAAGCACGACAGCAGGGCCCACAGGTGATTGCGCGGCAACGTGCGCGCGTGGTGAGGGGCCATGTCCGGCGTCTCCGGGCGCCGGTGCGGCAGGTAGGTGCCGAAGTAGAAGAGCTGCAACGTGCCCAACACCGAGGGCAGCACCCAATAGCCGAGGATGTGTGGCTGGGAGACGCCCAGGAAGAGCAACACGTTGAACTTGGCCGCCATCACCCCAAGCTGGGGCAGCGTGGTGTAGCGGGCCATGAAGGTACCCAGCCACGGCCAGAAGGACTGGCTGTGGGTGGAAAAGTCCGGGTCCGCGTCGCTCGTGGGTCGGGCATGGTGGGCACGGTGGTTCACCACCAGCCGACGGTAGGACAGCCCCGCGAAGAGGAAGCAGGCGACCGTGCCCACGGCCTCGTTCACCCAGCGCCGGCCGGACACCGTGCCGTGCATGGCGTCGTGGCCGGTGATGAAGAGGCCCGTGCACAGCCAGGCCTGGAGAGCGACGTGCAGCCAGGTGAGCGGCTCCACCCACGGCAGCTCCGCTCGTGTCAGCGCCCAGGCAAGGTGCCCACCCCACGCGCCCATGATGATGAGCGCGATGACGACGCCCCAGGGACCGGGCGGCGCTGGACGGAGTTGGCGGGCGGAAGTCTCCATCTCACCTGCTTTCTGGCCATCGCCGGCCCGCCGCGCATGGGAAATACCCAGGCGGCGGGGCGGGGCAATGGGCCGGTGGCTACTTCTTCACGTCGCGTACCAGCTCCTCCGCGGTGACGTAGCGCGGCTCGATGTCCACCGGCACGTCCTTGAGGCGCTCCAGCACGCGCTGCACGGGCGGGCGCACCACGCCGAGCTTCGCCAGCAGCGCCTCGGCGGCCTTCCGGTCGCCGCGGCCCTGAATCTCCATGAGCTGCTTCGTCAGCGAGATGACGGCCTTCTTCATCTTCGCCGGCACCACGGAGAAAGTGCCGTCCGCGTTCACCTTCACCGCGCCGGTGTCCAGGAAGTAGTTGAGCTGCACGGCGATGCCCTTGCCGTGCGCCTCGTCCACGCCGAAGCGGATGGAGCGGAAGGCGGAGGCCAGGAACGTCGTGTACATGGTGCGCTCCAGCGACTTGTCGATGACGCCGGTGTCCACCAGGCGCTGGAGCGCCCACAGGCCGGAGATGTCCGCCTTCGCCTCTTCGATGGCGCTGGAGGCCGACTGGAGCTCCTTGCGCACGGTGGTGGCCTTGCCACCCACGGTGATGTTGCTGGGCCCCAGGCCGTGCATCAGCTCATGCATCAAGATGTGCGTGAAGAAGGCATCGAAGGAGACGTCCTTCTGGTCCGCCGGGGTGAGGGCCACCTTGGCGATGGGCAGCAGCACGCGCTCGAACTTGGCCTCCTGCACGTTCTTCAGCATCACGCGCTTGGAGCCCATCTTCTCCGACACCCGCTCGTCGTTGGGCAGGTTGAAGGCGGCCGTCTGCACGCCCCGGTTGCCGTCACCGGAGGAGAACAGGCTGTTGATGACGCGGATGGGCGCCAGCGCGCCCAGCTTCGGGTTGCGCAGCTTCGGGTCGATGGGGAGGTTGTTCTCCAGCCCCTGGAGCTGCCCGCTGAACTTCGCCAGCTTCTGCGTCTCCGCGTCGTCGCGCAGGCCCACGAAGGCCTCGAAGGCGGCCTTGTAGTTGAACCACTCGTCCTCGTAGACCTCGTAGGGCCCGATGGTGGGCTCGATGCTGGCGTCCAGCTCCATCCACGCCACCTCGCTGGCGTAGTAGTCGTTGGACAGGAACGCGTCCGCGCGCGAGGTGAGGAACGCCTTCAGCGTGGGCTGCTGGGTGAGCGCAGCGGCCTCACGCAGCAACGCGGCGGCCAGGGCCAGCTCGCCCTGGTACTCCACGCTGTAGGGCACCGTGATGAAGCGGCCATCCGTGCCGCGGCGGATGGTGGTGTAGAAGCCGGTGGCCTCCTTCTGCTGCGCCTCGGGCAGCGACTTCACCCACGCCTCCACCTCCGCCTGGGTGGCGCCAGCCGGATAGAAGTTCGCGGACGCGGGCTTGGCCGGCACGCCCGGGATGAAGGGCCGCGCCTCGTCGAGGCTGTTCCAGGGCCCCTTGTCCAACAGGAACGCCTGCAGCCGCGCGCGGCCCAGCGGCGTCGTGTCCTGGACCAGGTCCAGCAGCAGCGGCTCGTTGCCCGCCCACCGCTGACGCAGGAAGAGCGTGTCCATCAGCTTCGAGGCCTGGACAATGCGGGCCAGGGCGCGGCGCTCGGACTCCGGCAGCGCCTTCAGGTCCACCCGGAGCTCCACCGGCGCGAAGCGCGCCGTCAGGCGCTGGAGCTCCGCGGCATCCGGGAAACGGGCAGGGGGCGTCTTCTCCGCGGCGGTAGCGGCGCCCGACAGCATCGCCGCGCCGAGCAGGGACAGGAGGGTACGGTTCATGTCCCCTTCCCTACTCCAACCCGGGCCCACCCTCCCAGGGGTCCTCACATCTGAAAACCCAACGTCCCACATTTCCCCCTCATTCGCGCGCACCCGGAATGGACCACCAGCACACCCGCCCTTGAGCGGGCGGGCGGACAGTCCGGACTCGACAAGCGGTTTTCCATGGTTAAGGGAAAGCGACGCTGGCGCCCCACCGGGCGCCCCGGAGGCCCCTGTCACCATGACCGTCGAAAACGCCCCCCAGCGGGAGACCCACGCATTCCAGGCGGAAATCAATCAGCTCCTCAGCCTGGTCATCAATTCGCTCTACAGCCACAAGGAGATTTTTCTCCGCGAGCTGGTGTCCAACGCGTCCGACGCGCTCGACAAGCTCCGGTTCCGCGCGATTACGGAGCCGGAGTTGCTGGCGGACGAGCCGGCCCTGGAGCTGCGCCTCATCCCGGACGAGGCGAAGGGCACCCTCACCATCGAGGACACCGGCATCGGCATGTCGCATGACGAGCTGGTGAAGAACCTGGGCACCATCGCCCACTCCGGCTCGCGCGAGTTCATCGAGGCGCTGGCGCAGAAGGGCCAGCAGAAGGACATGCAGCTCATCGGCCAGTTCGGCGTGGGCTTCTACAGCGCCTATCTGGTCGCGGACCGCGTGGAGGTGGTCAGCCGCGCCGCCGGCCAGGGCCAGTCCGCCTGGCGGTGGACGTCGGAAGCCAAGGGCTCCTTCACGGTGGAGCCCGCCGAGCGCGCCGCGCGCGGCACCTCCATCACCCTGCACCTGAAGGAGGACCAGAAGGAGTTCCTGGGCGAGTGGCGGCTGCGGTCGCTCATCACGCAGTACTCCGACTACGTGGGCCACCCCATCAAGCTCCAGGTGAGCAAGACGACGGGGACCGGCGACGAGGCGAAGACGGAGACGTCGTTGGAGGTCGTCAACAAGGCCAGCGCCCTGTGGCAGCGCTCCAAGTCCGAAATCACGGACGAGCAGTACCAGGAGTTCTACAAGCACCTGACGCACGACTGGGAAGCGCCGCTGGCGTGGACGCACTTCAAGGCGGACGGCAACACCCAGTTCACCGGCCTGCTCTTCGTGCCCAAGCAGCCTCCGTTCGATTTGGACGCGCAGCAGCAGCGCGGGGTGCGGCTGTTCGTCAAGCGCGTGTTCATCATGGACCGCTGCGAGGAGCTGGTGCCGCAGTGGCTGCGCTTCGTGCGCGGCGTCATCGATTCGGATGACCTGCCGCTGAACGTGTCGCGCGAGCTGCTCCAGGACTCGCAGGTGGTGCGCGCCATCCGCAAGCACGTGGTGAAGAAGTCCGTGGACCTGCTGGAGAAGCTGGCCAAGGACAAGCCGGACGACTACCTCACCTTCTGGAAGGCCTTCGGCACGGTGCTGAAGGAAGGCCTGGCCACGGAGGCCGAGCAGAAGGACAAGCTGGGCGGTCTGCTGCGCTACGAGAGCTCGCGCGAGGAGGGCCTGACGTCCCTGGCGGACTACGTGGGCCGCATGAAGGAAGGCCAGGAGGCCATCTATTACGTCTACGGCGAGTCCCGGAAGGCGGTGGCGGACAGCCCCCACCTGGAGGCGCTGAAGCAGCGCGGCTTCGAGGTCCTCTACATGACGGACCCGGTGGACGAGTGGGCCGCGCAGGGCCTGCGCGAGTTCCAGGGCAAGCCGCTGGTGTCCGCGCTCCAGGCGGACCTGAAGCTCCAGTCCACGGACGAGCAGAAGAAGGAGCAGGAGCAGCACGCCGAAGGCCTGAAGACGCTCACCTCGAAGATGAAGGACGTGCTCCAGGAGTCGGTGCGCGAGGTGCGCGTGTCGGACCGCCTGACGGACTCGCCCGTGTGCCTCGTCGTGCCAGAGGGCGGCTCGCCGGCCTACCTGGAGCGCCTGCTCCAGCAGCGCGGCCGGGGCGCGGGCATGCCGCGCGTGAAGCGCATCCTGGAAGTGAATCCGAAGCACCCCGTCATCGAGCACCTGAAGGCCGTGCATGACCGCGACCCGGCCGCGGCCCAGGTGGCGGAGTGGATTGAGCTGCTCCACGACCAGGCGCTGCTCACCGAGGGCAGCACCATCGCCGACCCCAACCGCTTCGCCCGCCGCATGACGGGGCTGTTGACGCAGGTGGCGGCCCTGGCGGCGGCGCCCGCGCCAGCGCAGACCCCCGCCTCGGCGACGGCGAGCTGAGACGCCGTCACCCACGCCCCCTCTCCCTTCGAGAGGGGGCGCCCGCAGCCCGGGCGAGCGCCTGGTGCGCCCGGCTGCTTCGGGGAGGCCCCGGACCCGGGGAATGCCCGACCCGGGACGGGGGTATCGGCTTCCCCGGGGCGCGTCGGCTATCGTCCCTCGGAATATCGAGGGGAGTCCGACGACATGAAGCGAGTGGTTCTGGGGTTGTTCGCAGCCGTGGTCCTCCATGCGTGCGCAGCGCACGAAAAGACGGGAGACCGCGCCGCGGCCGTAGGGGATTGGAAGGCCGCGTATGCGTCCTACCGGCAAGCGCTGACCAGCGAGCCGGACAGCCCCGAAATCAAACTCAAGTTCGACACCGCCCGCACCAAGGCGCTCCAGGATGCGCAGCAGCGGGCGCAGACGTGCGCGCAGGTGAATGACTGGGGCTGTGCGCTCGCCGAGTCCGACTTCGCCCTGTCCGTGGAGCCGGGCAACGCGGAGATTGCGTCGTTCCGCGCGAACGCGGCACAGCAGGTGGCGATGGGCCAGTTGGACACGGCCGTCCAGCAGGCGCAGCAGGGGCAGTACGCGGAGGCCGCCTCGCTGATGGACCGGGCGCTGCAGTTGTCCCCGGCGCCCGAGGTCAGGACGCACGCGGAGGACGTGCGGCGCATCATCACCACCCAGGGGCGTGCCCAGGCAGACCGGTACCTGCACGAGGGCAACTTCATCGCGGCCCACGAGCTGGCGCAGTTGGTGCTGAGTCTGGACGCCTCCGCATCGGCGTGGGCGCAGAACATCGCCGCGGAGTACGAGCACTTCATCACCGAGGAGGTCGAGCGGCTGTCGCGCGAGGGTGACGCCGCGCGGGCGCAGCGTGACTGGGGGCGCGCGCAGCAGAGCTACGGCGCCGCGCTGAGCCTGCGGCAGGGTGGCCGGGCCGCGCCGCTGGAGGCGTACGTGCGCCACATGGCCCTCGCCGACCAGCGCATCGCGGGCCGCGACTGGAACGGGGCGGCGGATGCCTACCATGTCGCGCTGCGCACGGGTCAGGACGACGGATATGCCAACCACCAGTTGGAGCGGGTGCAACTGCGGCCCTACCGCGTCGTGCTGCGCTCGGTGCTGGTGACGCCGGGCCGGCCGGATGGCCGGGCCTGGGTGGGCGCGTCGAACGACATCTTCACGCGGCTGGCCAACCGGCTGACCCAGACGGCCCGGCAGCGTGGAATGACGGACCTGGTGAAGGACCTGGCCATGAGCATTCCGCATGAGAATCGCCCGAGGCTGCGCATCGAGGTCCACCATCCGGATGGCATGCACCTGACGACGCAGGGGCGTGACGGCATCTACACGGCGTATGACGCGGAGTTCGTCGCTGTCGCCAATGCCTTCGACGACCGGCGGGTCGGCTTCCAGGTGTACATGGACGGGCCGAACGGGAGCGAGCTGCTCGGCTCGGTAGACGTGCCCATGCGCGAGCTGGTGGAGCACCGCGAGGTGTCGCTGGAGGGCCGCTCGGTCATCGCGCTGATGCTGAGCACCGGCGGTGACGGCCGTCAGCCGGGCCCTTACGCCGGCATGGCGCACGTGCTGCCGCCGCCTCCGCCCGGTACGCCGCCGCCGGGCCGCGGCCACGCCGCCACGCCGATTCCCTGACGTCCCGAGGGGCCGGGAGCACGGCTTCCGGCCTCCAGACACGGTGTCACCACGCCCGGAGCATCGTTCCGGGCGTGGGCAACGAGCAGATGCCCACCCGCGCCCCGAACGCCTCTTAGCGCGGCAGGCGGAGCCGGAACGTAGAGCCCGTGCCGACGACGCTCTCCACCTCGATGTCCCCCCCGTGCGCCCGGGCAATCCGGCGGGACACGGAGAGCCCCAGCCCCACGCCGGGGATGTCCTTCGCCGCGGTCCGGCTGCGCTTGAACGGCTCGAAGAGGGTGCCCAGGTCGTCGGGCGGAATCCCCACGCCTTCATCCGTCACGGACACCGACACGTCGCGCTCCGAGGACTCCAGCCGCAGCGACACCACCCCACCCTCGGGCGAGTACTTGATGGCGTTGCTCACCAGGTTGGTGAGCACCTGCGACAGCCGCGTCGAATCACACCGCCAGGGCACGGGCGAGTCCGGCACGGAGTACTCCAGCCGGTGATGCTCACTGGACGGCCGGTGGAGCTCCACCACCTCCTCCACCAACGCGCGCAAGTCACACTCCTCCAGCCGCAGCTCCAGGTTCCCCGCCTCGATGCGCGTCCGGTCCAGCAGATCGCCCACCATGCGCTCCAACCGGTCCACCTGGTTGGAGATGCGCACCAGCGAATCGCGCACCTTCTCCGGCGGAGGCGCCGTCTTGGCCCGCAGCAGCATCTGCGCCGACAGCTTCAGTGCGTTGAGCGGCGTGCGCAGGTCGTGCGCCACGCCCGCGAGGAACTGGAGCTGCCGCGCGTCCTGACTGGCGACGGTCTCCGCCATGTCGTTGAACTCCGCGCCAATCTCCTGGAGCTCCGGCGGCCCCGCGCGCGCCACCCGGGATTCACGCCGGCCTGACTTGAACGCACTCAACGCGCGGCGGATGGCCACCAGCGGCCGGTAGATGCTCGTCTGCGCGATGGCGAGGAACAGCACCACGCCCGTCAGCACCGACACCGCGAGCAACGTTCCAAGGAGCCGCCCCGTTCTCCGCACGGCGGTCGCCTCGTCGCGAGCCATGCGCGCCCGCGCGATGCTGGAGTCCATCACCGCCCGCGTCGCATCCACCGCCTGCGCCAACCGCCGCCGCCGGTCCGGCTCCGGCGCATTGAGGTAGGCCTCGACGCTCGCGCGGGAAGCCGCCACCAGCCCGCGCTCCGCCTCCGTCTCCGTGTACATCTCGACATGGGCCAGCCGCTCTGGCACCTCGCGCACCAGCGCGTCCACCCCGACGGGCGGCCCGATGTCCGTGGGCCCGATACCTTCCACTTCGTGAGCGTACTGGAGCAGCAGCAAGGTGAATTCCAGCTCGGCCGCCGCGCGCACCCGCTCCGCCGCGTCGATGAGGCTGGTGGTCTGCCGCTGCAGCAGGGTGGTCATCCAGAAGAGTCCACCCGCGGACCCCAGCCCCAGAACCGCAAGGAGTACCGCTCCGAGGGTGAGGAAGGTCCGCAACCGCATCACGCCCTCCAGGGGAAAGCACCACCCTACCTGATGCGTGGCGCGAACGGGCATCCCACCCCGCC
>NZ_SRLV01000152.1:0-10028 GCF_006518205.1 Myxococcus sp. CA005
GGCCGGACCTCCTCCTGCTTCGGAAGCGGGGTGGGGGCGGGGCCGCCCGAAGGAAGCTGGGCGAGCTGGCCGGCGTCATAGGCCTTGCTCGTGGGCAGCACGGCCTGCGCGAACTCGCGGGACACGAGGCAGCGCCAGAAGCACAGCCAGGCGAGCCAGAAGCGGGCGAAGAACGACAGAGAGGCGGGCTGGTCGGTCATCGGCACCGGATAACAAAGCCCGGATGCTTTGCAATTCGGCAGTTCGCCGGGATGCCCCAAATGCAAAGGGCCTCACGGTTTCCCGTGAGGCCCTTCGTTTGTTGCATGGTGGAGGTGGACGGGATCGAACCGACGACCTTCGCATTGCGAACGCGACGCTCTCCCAACTGAGCTACACCCCCACAACTGGACTGCCTGCTGCGCCTCCGCGGTTTGGGGCCGCCGAAGTGGGATGGGCTAGTACCGGAGGCCCTTCACCGTGTCAAGCGCAAGCTGCCAACATGGATTCCGGCGATTGACGTGCTGCGTACCGGGTGCCATAAAAACCCTTCTTGTCAGGCGTATCCTTCCCGCCCGTTTAGCTGCCCCCCGTTAATGTCTATCTCCTCTTCGAAGACGTTGAGCCCGGCCGAGCTCGCGAAGCTTGAACACGCCTTTGCTTCCGACCCTTCGTCGGCGGCCTACAAGCCTCTCGCTGAAGCGTACCTGAGCATGGGCCGCTTCATGGAGGCGATGGTCGTCTGCAAGAAGGGGGTGAAGGCCCACCCGAATGCGGCGGACCCCCGCCTCCTGCTCGCCCGCGTCTATGCGGAGCAGGGCAAGGACAAGAAGGCACTGGAAGAGGCGCTCGGCGCCCTTCAGGTGCAGCCTGAAGACAAGGTTGCGCTGCGCATGGCCGGCGCGCTTCAGCTGAAGACCGGCGAAGCGGAGCCCGGCAAGGCGAACCTTCTCAAGGCCTACACCGCGGACCCGGGCGACCCGGACACCGTCACGCTGCTCCAGCAGCACAAGATTGAACCGCCGCGGCCCGCCGCGCCGGCTCCGGTCGCCGCGCCCGCTGCTCCGGTTGCGCCCGCGACGCCGGCTCCGTCCGCCACCCAGCAGTCCGCCTCCGCGCTCTCCAGCGTCGCGGCGACGGCGGGGACGGAAGCGCCCGCGGCGAAGCCCGCCGCCACCCAGGCCGCGAAGCCCGCGCCCACCGCGCGCGCGGAGGCCCCCGCGCCGCGTCCCGCCCCTCAGCCGCGTCGGCCCCAGGTCGTCGTGGAAGAGGTGGATGAGGACGAGGACGACGAGCCGGTGTCCCGCCGCTCCCCCTCCTCGGGTGGCAAGGGCAGCAAGATGGTGACGTTGGGCCTGCTCGTGGCCATCCCGCTGTTCGCCATCGGCTATGGCTGGTACTCGGCCAACGCCCGCACGAAGTCTCGCGAGCTGAAGAAGAGCCTGGATGTGGCCAGCGAGCTGCTCAAGCACGACTCCTTCGACAGCTACAAGAAGGCCGTCGAGGCGGCGGACCAGGCGCTGGAGGTGGACTCCGATTCCGCCGTGGCGCACGGCTACCTCGCCTACGCCTGGGCCATCCGTTGGGGTGAGCACGGCGGTGGTGACGATGCGCGCCGCCAGGCCGAGGAGCATCTGGCCGTGGGCAAGAAGAGCGGCGACCTCAGCTCGCACCTCATCGCGTCCGAGGCGCTCATCCAGACCTACAGCGGCAAGGGCAAGGACGCGCTGGGGCAGTTGGAGGAGAAGGTGAAGGGCCTGGACGCGCAGGGCCGCTCCAGCTCGTTGCTGTACCTCACGCTGGGCCTCATCCAGATGAACGCGGGCGACCTGGAGCGCGGCCGCGACAGTCTGGACCGCGCGCAGTTGCTGTCTCCGGATGACCCTCGTACCTACGCGAGCCTGGGCGCGGTGTACCGCCGCCTGGGGCAGGACGCCGCCGCCTGGCGGAACTACGACTCCGCCCTCCGGTACGGGAAGGACCACCCGGAGTCGCTGCTGGGACGCTCCCTGCTGATGCTGGAGCAGGACTCGCCCAACTTCGAGCTGGCCCACACCATGCTCAAGAAGCTGCTGGAGTCCGACCCGCCGCCGTCTCCGCGGCAGCTGGCCGCGGCGCACATGGCGCGCTCGCTGCTCATCAGCCGCGTGTCGACGGCCATGGTGGACCTGAAGCCGGACATGCAGCAGAAGCTGGCCGAGGCCACCGCCGTCCCCCAGGACAAGGACAAGGCCCGCACGGAGATGCTCAAGAGTGAGGAGACCGGCTTCTCGCTCGACAAGCAGAACCCGGAGCTGCACCTCATCAAGGGCCGCCGCCTGCTGGCGGAGGGCAACTTCGACGCGGCGGCGGAGGAGATTCGCAAGGCCATCCGCATGGACGCCTCGCGCGCCCAGTTCTACGTCGAGCTGGCCAAGTCGCTCATGGGCAAGCAGGGCGGCGAGAAGGATGCCGCCGAGGCGCTGCAGACGGCCCTGAAGACGATGGGCGACAGCCCGAAGCTGGTGGTGATGCTGGGCAACGCGTACCGCCGTCAGGGCAAGCTGGATGAGGCCCTGGCCCAGTACCAGCGCGCGGTGAAGGACCCGAAGGCCAAGAACCCGGAGGCCCGGCTGGCCATGGGCGCCATCTACCGCGAGCGGTCCAAGTGGGACCTGGCTCAGGAGCAGTTGGAGAAGGCGAGCCAGGAGTTCCTGGGGCAGTCGGACCGCGCGGCCATTGCGCTCACCGAGCTGGGACGCGTGTTCCAGAGCAAGGGCGACACGGCGAAGGCGGACGAGACCTACCAGCGCGCCCTCAACGCGGATGAGGCGTACTCGCCGGCCTACTACTTCTACGCCACGCTGCTCTCGAAGGACTCGAAGCAGGGGGCGAAGGCGAAGATGCTGGCCCAGGAGTACCTGAAGCGCGAACCGAGCGGCGAGCACGCGTCTGCGGCCCGTTCGCTGGCGGGCGGCTGAAAAACCACGGCTGCCTTCCAGGCGCCGGACAAGCGGGGCTGATGCGCGCGGGCAGTTGAACGCGCGGTCAGCCCCGTTGTCGTGGTTGCTGCCCCCGCGCCCTGACGCTATGCCCGGGGCGTTTGTCTCCCCCGACGCACCTGGGTGGGTGGCGGGAGTCCGGTGTCGCCCTGGTGTCTCACGGGGGCCAGCCGGGCGTCCGTCCGCCGGAGTCTCCCGGGGGCGCCGTGTCCTTGCCCACCCCCGGGTGGTGCCTGTATGGGGAAGGCCGTTACCGCGCCGGCAGCGTGTCTGTCGTGCCTACCTCTGGAGTCTGTGTGAACGCGCGTGCCGAGTCCTTGCCGACAGTCGCGTCCGACCTGATCTCCCTCACCAAGCCGCGCCTCTCCTCCCTGGTGCTCGTCACCGCGGCGGGGGGCATGTGGCTGGCGCCCGGCCACATGGGCGCCGTCAACGCGCTGGTGACGCTGCTGGCCACGGCGGGAACCGTGGGCGCGGCCAATGCCCTCAACTGCTACTGGGAGCGGCACAGCGACCAGTTCATGGACCGCACCCGCAACCGGCCGCTGCCCTCCGGGCGCATGGAGCCGGCGGTGGCGCTGTGGTTCGGCATCTCCCTGGCGGCCGTGTCGCTTCCGGCGCTGGCCCTGGGCGCCAACGTGCTCACCGCCGCGCTGGGCCTGGTGGCGCTGCTGAGCTATGTGCTGGCCTACACGCCGCTGAAGGCGCGCACGTCCGCGGCCATGCTGGTGGGCGGGGTGCCCGGCGCGCTGCCTCCGCTCATGGGCTGGACGGCGGTGACCAACCAGATGGACGTGGGGGGCTTCTCGCTCTTCGCCATCATGTTCCTCTGGCAGATGCCGCACTTCATCGCCATCGCGCTCTTCCGCAAGGAGGAGTACCGGGCGGCGGGCCTCACGTCGGTGCCCCTGGAGCGGGGTGACGAGTCCAGCCGCGCGCAGGTGGTGCTCTACCTGGTGGCGCTGATTCCGATGACGCTCCTGCCCTTCCAACTCCACATCGCCGGCGCGTGGTACTTGGCCGCGGCGGTGCTCCTGGGGCTGAGCTTCCTCGGGCTGGGGGCGTGGGGCTTCTTCCGGCGGCTGGGAAACACCTGGGCCCGCCAGACGTTCTTCTTCTCACTCATCTACCTCACCGGCCTGTTCGCCGCGCTGGCGCTGGACCGAGTTCCTCGCGAATAGCGTCCGGGGCGAACGGGGGACGCCCGCTCATGCCCGAAGTCCTGCTTTCCACTGCCACCTCTCAGCCGCTGCTCCAGTTGGAGGGGCTCACGCGTCGCTTCAAGGGGCGCACGGCCGTGGATGGCCTGTCCCTGTCGGTGCGGCCGGGGGAGATTCTGGGCCTGCTGGGCCCCAATGGCGCTGGCAAGTCCACCACCTTCCAGGTGCTGGCCGGGCTGCTGTCCCCCGATGCGGGCCTCGTTCGCTTCGAGGGCCGGGAGCTGTCGCTGAGCGACCCGTCGCTGCGCCGGCAGATGGGCATCATCTTCCAGCGCAGCAGCCTGGATGACCTGCTGACCGCGCGGGAGAACCTGATGCTCGGCGCCCGGCTGTATGGCCTGGGCGGAGAGCGGGCCCGCGAACGGGTGGAGGCGATGCTGTCGCTCATCGGCCTGGCCGACCGTGGCGACGAACGGGTGTCCACGTGGTCCGGTGGCATGCGCCGGCGCCTGGAGCTGGCGCGGGCCCTGGTGCACCAGCCGCGCGTCCTGCTCATGGACGAGCCCACACAGGGCCTGGATGAGGCGGCCTTCCGTACCTTCTGGGCACACCTGAAGCGCCTGCGCGACAGCGAGGGCCTCACGGTACTGCTCACCACGCACCGCGCGGACGAGGCCGACGTCTGTGACCGGCTGGCGGTGTTGGACGCGGGCAAGCTGGTGGCGTGTGACACGCCGCAGGCGCTGGCCTCGCGCATGGGTGGGGACATCCTCTCCGTGGAGGCGCTCGAGCCGGAGGCGCTGGCGACCGAGCTGCGCGAGCGGCTGAAGCTGGACGCGAAGGTGGTGGAGGGGCGGGTGCAGGTGGAGGCCCCGCGGGGCCACGCGCTGGTGCCCCGATTGGTGGAGGCCTTCCCCGCCGGGCGGCTGACCTCCGTCGCGCTGCGCCGGCCCACGCTGGCGGACGTGTTCCTCCAATTGACGGGGCGCGCGCTGGGCGCGGACGTGCCCACCGCTGAACCCGCGCCGAGGAGACGTCGATGAGCGCCGAGCTGTCCGCCGCCCCCGAACCGATGAACGCCGGGGCTCCGGCCGTGTCGTCGCCACCCGGAACGCTCGCGCTCCAGTGGGCGACGGTGCGGGTGCTGATGATGCGCGACATCGTCCGCTTCTTCCGCCAGCCCTCCCGGGTGGTGGGCGCGCTCGCGCAGCCCGTCCTCTTCTGGTTCGTCATCGGCTCCGGCTTCGCGGGCTCCTTCCGCGTGGAGGGCGCGCAGGGCTTGGGCTACCAGCAGTTCTTCTTCCCGGGCGTCGTCACCATGGTGCTGCTGTTCAGCGCCATCTTCGCGACGATTACCGTCATCGAGGACCGCAAGGAGGGCTTCCTCCAGGCGGTGCTCGCCGGGCCGGGCTCGCGGCTGGCGGTGGTGCTGGGCAAGGCGCTGGGCTCGTCCGCCATCGCGCTGCTGCAGGCGTCGCTGTTCCTGTTGCTGGCGCCGCTGGCGGGTGTGAGCGCGGCCACGCTGAACGTGCCGCTGCTGCTGTCCGTCATGGTGCTGTCGGCGCTGGCGCTGACGGGCATGGGCATGTCGCTGGCGTGGTGGGTGCGCTCCAGTGCGGGCTACCACGCGGTGATGAGCATCGTCATGCTGCCCATGTGGGTGCTGTCCGGCGCCGTGTTCCCGCTCAAGGGCGCGGACACCTGGCTGGCCTGGGTGATGCGGCTCAACCCGATGCGCTACTCCGTGGAGGGCGTGCGGCGGGCGCTGCACGGCGCGGAGGCGTCGGTGGCGCTGGGCGCGTCGTCGTCCTCGGCGGGGTTGGAAGTGCCGGTGCTGGTGGCGTTCGCCGCGGTGTTCATCGGGCTGGCTTCCTTCAGCGTCAGCCGCCGGGAGTAGACGGCGGCCGTTCGCGGTGTCCCGGTGGGTTGGACAGGCGCTGCCCCTTTCGCTACGAGGTGGGCAGACGCATCACCTGACTTCCCGAGGAGATTGCACGATGACGCTGCGCACGCTCGGCCTGACGCTGCTGGGGACCGCGGGGCTGCTGACCCTTTCTGCCTGTAAGAAGGAGGAGCCGGCCGCCGCGCCACCCGCCGCCGCGCCCGCCGCGAAGAAGGAGCCCCACGCGGCCTCGCCCATCCAGGCGCCGGAAGGTGCCGCCGCGGCGCCCGTGGCTCCAGCGGGCAAGGGCGTGGTGAAGGGCACGGTGAAGTTCACCGGTACTCCGCCTGAGGCCGCGGACATCCCCGCGAGCAATGACCCGGCGTGCGAGGGCATGGCGACGAAGGATGCGTCGGTCCTGGTGAAGGACGGCAACCTCCAGAACGTGGTGGTGCGCGTGAAGGGCAAGGTGCCCGGCGCGCCTCCCGCGCCTGCCACGCCGGTGGTGGTGGACCAGTCGAAGTGCACCTATGTCCCGCGCGTGCAGGGCGCGATGGCGGGGCAGCAGGTGGCGTTCAAGAACAGCGACGGCACGCTGCACAACGTGCGCGGCATCGCGGGCACGAAGCCCGTGTTCAACGTCGCGCAGCCTCCGTCCGGCGCCCCGGTGGAGCGGCCGTTGCCCGCGGACGCGGACGTGCTGAAGCTCAAGTGTGACGTGCACCCGTGGATGTCTGCCTTCGTCGTCAGCAACGAGAACCCGTACTTCGCGACGACGGGCGCGGACGGTGCTTTCGCGCTCGAAGGACTGCCCGCGGGCACGTACACGGTGGAGGCCTGGCACGAGACGCTCGGCTCGAAGACGGCCGAAGTCACGGTGACGGACGACGCGCCGGCCGAGGCCGCGTTCTCCTTCTCCGCGGAGGACGCGTCCGCGCAGAAGTGACGAACGCGCTACGCGGTGGGGCGGCCCTCTGAAGCCGGAGGGCCGTTTTTCCGCACGGTGAAGCCCACCCGAGCGCCGCCGCCGGGGCGGTTCTCCGCGAAGACGTCTCCGCCGTGGACGTGCGCGATGCGCTGGACCAGCGCCAGACCCAGGCCCAGGGAGCCCGCCTCGCGCGCTTCGGTGCCTTGGTCCCTCCGGTAGAAGGGCCGGAAGATGCGCTCGTCCTCGCCGGGCTGCAGCCCGGGGCCCCGGTCTTCCACGCAGAAGGCCAGGTGTTCGCCTCGCTCCTGGATGCGCAGTGCCTCGGCGCCGGTGCCGTGCTTGCGCGCATTCTCCAGGAGGTTGGCCAGGGCGCGGCCCAGCAGCGTCGCGTCTCCCACGAGCCCGGCGCGCTCCACGTCCATACCCAACAGGGAGCTCGCCAGCCCCGCGCGCTCCAGGGCCTGCGTGGCCAGCGTCTGGCCATCGAGGACACGCGGGGTGAGCTGGCCGAAGTCCAGCCGGGAGCTGGCCAGCAGCTCCCCCACCAGGGCATCCAGCTCCACCACCTCGCGGTCCACCTGGTCCAACGTCTTCGGGTTGCCGCCTCCGTCGCGGAGCAGCTCCGTCAGCACGCGCAGCCGGGCCAGCGGGGTGCGCAGCTCGTGGGACACGGCGGCGAGCAGCTCGCGCTGGTCCGCCACCTGCTTCTCGATGCGCCCCGCCATGTCGTTGAAGGCATCCGCCAGCACGGCGAACTCTCCCGTGACATGCGGCGCGACGTCCGCGCGCGAGTCCAGCCGGCCCGAGCCCAGCTCTCGCGTGGCCCGGACCAGCGCATCCATGGGCCGTGCGAGCCGCCGCGCGAGCTTCCCCGAGGCCAGCCACAGCACCATGCACGACAGCGCCAGCGGCAGCACCATCCGCAGCGGGTTCTTCGGACGGAAGCTGGCGTAGCAAGCGCGCACCGAGCCCAGGGTGATGCCATCGCGAACCACGGGCAGGTTGAGCTCGGGCCGCCGGCACGGCACCTGGCTCTGCGCCAGCATCGCGCCGGACGCGTCCCGCAACTCCACGCCCACCTGCAAGTCCTTCTCGATGGAGGCCACCAGCGCGTCCCGCCGTGCGGGCTCGTCCCAGACCTCCTCGAAGCGGTGGCCCACGAAGGCGCGCACGCGGTCGCCTTCCTGTTTCCAGGTGCCTCCGCCCACCAGGCTCATCACCGTGGCCACCACGGCGCCGGTGGCGAGGATGGACAGGCCGAACCACATGAACAGGCGCCGGTGCAGCCGGGCGCGCACGAAGCCGCCCAGGCGGCCCATATGCCAGTAACCGTGCGGCGGATGCCGGTGTCCCCAGGGGCCGCATTCGCGCGGCTCGCCCCACGCGTCCCAGCCGCGCTTGTGCGCCCGGGGCCTGCCGCGTTTCACGGACCCTCCTTGGCGAACACGTAGCCCACGCCGCGCACCGTCTTGATGAGGCGGGTGCCCACGTCACCGAGCTTCTGTCGCAGGTGGGAGATGTGCACGTCGACGGTGCGCTCGCCCACCACCGTGTCACTGCGGCCCGCCTCGCCCAGCAGGGCGTCGCGCGGAACGACGCGTCCGGCCCTGCGCACCAGCGCGACGAGTAAATCGAACTCCAGGCCCGTCAACTCCACGGCGCGCTCCTCCACGCGTACCTCGCGCCCGGCCACGTCGATGGACACGCCGCCCGACTCTAGCCGGTCCGCCACCGCCGAGGGCTGCGAGCGGCGGAGTACGGCCCGCAGCCGCGCCAGCAGCTCTCGGGGACTGAAGGGCTTGGGGAGGTAGTCGTCCGCGCCCAGCTCCAAGCCCACCACGCGGTCCGTCTCGTCGCCCTTCGCGGTGAGCATGATGACGGGGATGCGGCTCTTGGCGCGGATGCGCTTGCAGACCTCCAGGCCGTCCATGCCGGGCATCATCACGTCGAGCAGCACCGCGTCGAAGGCACTGGCCTCCAGCGCCGCCAGCCCCCGTCCGCCATCCGCCGCGTGGGTGACGCTGAGGCCGTTCTGCCCGAGGTACTGCTCGAGCAGTTCATACATCCGGGTGTCGTCGTCGATGAGCAGGACGCGCGTGGACATGAACCGCCTTCTACTTCAGGGGGAGGCCGTGTGGATGGACACGCGAGTCGCCGGCGGGGGGGCCACCCCTCGCTGGCTGGAAGGCTCCCACCTGCCGTGGGGGCTCCATCCGTGTTCCCAGGCGCCATGGTGACAGTGGCGCAGGTGATGGCGGTGGCGGTGGCGGGCCACGCTGGCGAACCCGGAGGCATAGCCTCCAACGGTGCCCAGGGCGAGCAGGACGATGAGCAGACGGCGGCGCATGGAGTCTCTCCTTCAAGGACGACGAAAGGGGGCGTTGGTTTGGGGCTCACACCCCACGCGCGTCATCGCGTCCCCACGGGCCGTGGCCGTCCCCGTGGCGATGGCCACCGTGGCCGAATCCGCCGCCTCGCCAGCCGCCGGGGCCGCCACAGCGGCGGTGCCAGCCGCCATGGCCTCCGTGCCAGCCGTAGGCGGAGCCGAAGCCGTGCTCGAGGAGGTCCGCGAGCTCACGGCGCTGCCGCGGGTCCAGCGCCTCGTGGACCTGGGCGAGCGACCCCTGCACCGTGCGGCGCACGTTGTCGATGGCGACATCGTGGCGAGCGAAGAGCTCACGCAGCGCGGCGCCGTCGAAGTGCTCACCGCGCAGCGCGGCGCCCAGGGCGGTGCGGCTGGGGCCTACCTCATCACGGGCCTTGGCGAAGGCCTCCATGACATCGTCGGCGGCCTTGAGGAGGACCTTCTCCTGGCCAGGTGATGTATCCAGCCGCTCGAAGAGCCAGCGCAGGCGTCCGCGCGAACTCCAGCGACCTCCGCGGCGATACCCGTGGCGTCCGCCACGGACCGTGTAGATGAGCCCGGCGAGGCAGGCGGTTCCGAAGAGAAACCCGAACATGGCTCCACGCTCCCAATGAGGCCGTCCCCTGGGGGGCGGCGCTGGTGGTGACGAGCGGGAAGGTAGAGGGCGGGTATGAAGGCCACGCCCGCGCGCGGTGAAGAAGTGTGAAGACGGCCCCGGGAGAGGGGTGGGGGG
>NZ_SRLV01000153.1:0-9852 GCF_006518205.1 Myxococcus sp. CA005
CGCCGCACCTCCAGCCAATCCTCTCCACTCATCCTGCCGAGCTTGCCTCGACTCTCCACCGGGCACCTCTCCCGGATGCGCTCCCTTCCGCGCATCCTGACTGGTGCGTTCACCGATTGAGACCGCCGGCAAATGTCCCGACATTTCCGAACAGCGAGCTCGCGAACGGCCTCCAAGGGGGCGCTGCGCCCAAGCGGGGATTGGAGTAGTCACGGGCGTGGGTCGTCGTCGAGGAGCCGCATTGGAGACTGCTGCGTTGGTGCTGGTGTTGTCGTCCGCGTTCCTGCACGCGGCTTGGAACGCGCTGCTCAAGCGTCATCCCAATCCGGAAGTGGGCGTGGTGAGCGTCATGTCCGTGGTCATCCTGGCCAGTGGCATCTGGGCGCTGGGGATGCGTGGCCCCGCGTTCTCCAGTTCGGAGGGGCTCGTTTGGGCGCTGTGGGCGGGCGTGTGTGAGAGCGTTTACCTCGCGGGGCTCGCGCGGTCGCTGCGTCAGGCGCCACTCGGGCTCGCGTACACGGTGTCTCGTGGCGGCGCGATGCTACTCGTTTGGCCCGTGTCCGTGCTGTGGCTGGGGGAGGCGGTGTCCTCGTGGACGGTGTCGGGCGTGGCGATGCTCTGCGTTGGGCTGGCGGTGATGAACCTGTCCCGTCCATCGGGGGCCGCAGGGGCGGGCGTGGCGTGGGCGGCCCTGTCGGCGGTGGGAATCGCGGGCTACCACTTGAGCTACAAGATGGCGCTGGGGACGGGCGCGCAGCCTCCTGCGTTGTTCGCCACCGGCCTGCTCGTCGCGCTGCCCGTGCTCATCCTGGAGCGGGGCCGTCAGCAGGGGTGGGCTGCCTTCCGCCGGGAGGCTTTGCTCGCACCGGGGCTTGTTCTGACGGCGGGGCTCATCTCCGCGCTGTCGTTCGGCCTGTTGTTGACGGCGCTGGCGGGGGGAGGCGCAGGCGTGGTGCTGACGCTTCGAAACACCTCCATCGCCTTCGCGTTGGTGCTCGCGGCGCTCCAGGGTGAGCGCCTGGGCCGACGGCAACTGTCGGGCGCTGCGCTCGTTGCCGTGGGCGCGTTGTTGCTCGGCGTGCCGGCATAGGTGGGCTCAACGCAGGACTGCGCGGACGCGATGCCCATGCGCTCATCTGTCCACGCTGCTGTGGGCTCGCGCGCGGTCAGTTCATCTCGCGCGCAGGCCTTGCCGTGAGACGTCCCGCGAGACGCCTAGGGCGTGGGCGTGCACACCCTCCGCCCATCTCGCCGCATGCATTGCGGCGAGACGTTCCGCGAGCGGCCTACGGCGTGGGCGCGGACGCCGTCAGCCGCTTCAGTGCGTCCTTCGCATCCGGGTGGTCCGGCTGCAACTGCACGGCCATCTTGTAGGCGTCCTTTGCCTCGTCGATGCGCTTCGTCGCTTCCAGCAGTTGCCCGAGTGCGTTGTGCGGCTCGGCGAAGTTCGGGTCTGCCTGCACGGCGTTGCGGAAGGACTTCTCCGCGCCCTTCGTGTTGCCCTGCTGGTACAGCGTGTGGCCCATGTACAGCAGGCCCAGCGAGTGGCGCGGGTCCACCGACAGCACGGACGTCAGCACCTTCCTCGCCTTCGCGCCGTCGCCGCCACGCAGGTAGATGAAGCCCAGCTCCGCGCGAGCCTCCAACTGCGCAGGATCCTTCGCCACCACCGCCTCGAGCTCCGACACGGCCAAGTCCGGCCGACCACGCCGCGAGTGGACGATGCCCAGCCGCGCCAGCGCCGCGGTGTCGGCCTCTTCGCCGTCCTTGGGCTTGAGCAGCCCCTCCGCCGCCACATAGTCGCCCATGGCCAGCAGCAGGTCCGCGAGCGCCAGCTTCGCGGCGCGATTGGCGGGGTCCTCGTCCAGGAGGGCCTTGTAGAGCGGTTGTGCTTTCGCGCCCACCCGCTTCTGCGCGTACACATCCGCGAGCGCCAGCCGGTTCTCCGGCGTGGGGGCGAGCTTCACACCCTCTTCGTACTCGGCGATGGCGCCATCCAAGTCACCCTTGGCGCGCAGGGCCTCGCCATAGGCGGCGCGGGCGCTCGCGTCCTTCGGGAAGGCGCCCACGGCCGTCTTCAGGGTGGCCACCGCTTCGTCCGCCTTGCCCAGGCTGAGCCACGCGCGAGCAAGGCCCTGGTACGCCTCCGTCGTCTTCTTCCCGTCCTCGGCGCTCTTCGCGATGGCCGTCTTGAAGGCCTCGACGGCCTGCTTCTTCTTGCCCTGCGTCAGGTACAGGTGGCCCAGCTGCGTGTACGGCCCGCTGGACCGCTGCGGCTCCAGCACCACGGCCCTTTCGAACGCCTTCGTGGCCCGGGCGAAGTCACCGAGCTGGTAGTACGCCAACCCCAGGTTGAAGTGCGCCTCGGCGAACTTCGGGTCCGCGGCGATGGCCTTGAGGAAGGCGTCGGTGGCCTTGCGCGGGTCACCCTTCTCGTTGAACGCCACGCCCATGTTGTTGTGCGCGCTGGCGTGCTTGGGGGCGGCGGCGAGCGTGCGCTGGTACTCGGCGATGGCGCCGTCCAGGTCGTTCTCCCGCATGAGGAGCACGCCGAGGTTGTAGTGCGCCTCGGTGTCACCCAGCTTCTGCCGGGTGGCCTCGCGCAGCGTCTCCTTGGCCTCGCCGTTGAGGCCCTTCTCCGCCAGGGCCTTGCCCAGATTCACGCGGGCCACGTTGAGCTTCGCGTCCAGCTTCAGCGCCTCACGGTAGGCCTCGATGGCATCGTCCGTGCGGTTGGCGCGCTGCAGGGCCTCGCCCAGGTTGAAGCGCAGCTCCGCGTCCTGGGGGGCCAGCTCCACCGCCACCGCGTACTGGCTGATGGCCACGTCGCGCTCGTCCAGCACGCGCGCCAGCAGGCCGCGCTCGGCCCGGAGCGTGGACTCCTCAGGGAAGGCGGCGATGGCCGTGTCCAGCACCGTGCGCGCCTGCTCCGGCTCACCGGACAGCCGCAGCGCGCGGGCCAGGGCCAGCTTCGGTGGAATGAGGTCCGGCTCCTGGGCCACCAGCTTCTTCAGGGGCGCCACGGCCTTCTTCGGCGTGTTGAGCGCGAGGAAGGCGGTGCCCAGGCGGTACAGGGCATCCGCGTCGTCGGGGGACTCGGCCAACCGCGCGCTCTCCACGGCGGCGGTGCGCTCGAGCGTGGCCGAGTCGGGCTCGGCGGCCTGCGCGGTGAGGAGCTGGAGCACCAGGAAGCTGGCAGTCTTCATTATAGGTTCTCCACGTAGGGACTCGCGCGCGCGTCGAAGGTCTTCTTCGCGAGCGCCGCCTTCTTCGCCTCCCACGCCTCCCGCGCCGTCTTCTCTTCCTTCTCGTCTCCAGCGAGCTCGGCGCGTTCCTCCTTCACCTCCGCCTTGCACTCGGAGACCTGCTCCTCGAATTCCTTCGGGTCCAGCCGCTCGCTGCCCTCGACCTTCGCCTTCCGGGCGGCCTGCAGCCGGGCCAGCTCGAACTCGGCGAAGGCGCAGCGCAGCGCCAGCCGCTCCACGTCCCGCAGGCCCACGCTGAGCCGCTGCCGGGCGCGCAGGTACTCCACGCGGGCCTCGGCCTCGGCGATGGCCAGCTTCGCCACCTCGCGAGACACCTCGTCCGACGCGCGGTCCACTTCATCCTCCGCGGCTTCCTTGCGGGAGCGGGCGCGGCGGATGTTGTCGCGGGCGCGGCCAATCTCGTTGTCGGCCTCGTCCACCCTGTCGATGGCGAGCGCGAGGTTGTTCTCTGCCTCCAGCAGCTCGATGCGCGCCTCGTACGGGAGCTTCTTCTCCATCGAGTCGGGCACGCGCATGTTGTAGCTGGCGCCGCACGCGGAGAGCAGGGGGAGGGTGAGCAGGACAAAGCGCTTCATGGAACCGTCGCCTCGAAGCTTCCGAAGATGGTGCGCCCGGAATAGGTGTGGGTGCCGTTGACGAACGTGACGTGGAACTCGCCGGAGATGCGCTGGCCCTGCTGACTGGGGAGGGCCTTCACCTTCAGCCCACCCACCCGCAGCTCCGGGAAGGTCCGCGCCGGCTCATCCAGCACGTTGCGGCCAATGGCGCCGCGCTGGGCGCCGTTGGCCAGGACTTCCGCCAGGTTGACGTCCAGCGAGCCGGTGTAGCCCTCCGGGAGCATGTCCTGCACCCGGGCGCTGACCTTCAGCACCGTGTTGGTGCCCGTGCCCTGCTGGGTGACGAAGCTCACCGCCAGCTCACCTTCGGCCAACTGCGCCTCCGCGCGGTCGTAGCGCAGGTCGAGCAGCGACGTCACGCTGCCCTCCAGCCGCCCGCCCTCGTCGCCACAAGCGCAGAGGATGGCGGTGAGCAGGACGCCGAGCCACGATGCACGCGAGGGCCTCACTTGCATGCCTTCCACCCGCCATCCACGTCGTTGCCGCCCAGCGAGGCCACGTCCTTGAGCACGGCCAGCTCGCGGCGTGCGCCGTCGACGTCACCGAAGCGGCAGCGCAGCGCGGCCAGGTTGAGGCGCGCCTTGCCGAAGGTGGGGTCGGAGTCCATGGCGCGGCCGTAGGCCTCGCGTGCGCCCATGGCGTCACCCATGTGGAGCAGCGCCAGGCCCAGCGCGGAGTGCGCCGAGGCCCGCGTGTCCTGCAGCTCCGTGACGCGGCCCAGGGTGAGCTGCGCCATGCCGTACTGGCGCGCGTCCAGGTAGGCCAGACCCAGTGCCTCCAGCGCCTCCGCGTTGAGCGTGCGCTCGGCCTTCTTGCGCAGCTCCTCCAGCGACGCCGGCTGCGTGGGCGTGCCCGGCTGCGGCACCGGCAGCGCCGCCGTCTCCGTGCGAGCGCGGCAGCCCACCACCGCGGCGCTGAAGACCTCCAGGGATTCGGCGCGGGACAAGCAGGCCTTGAACGCTTCGTCGGAGCGCGCCTTCAGCGGCGTCACCTGCTCCTTCACGGCGGCCCGGAACTGCTGCGCCTCCGCGGCGGAGAGGCCCGCGGGAACGGCCGTGCCCTCCACCACGTCCGCGATGTGGCCGTATGCGAGCGCCAGCTTCCACAGCGAGGCCACCGCCCACTCGGCGTAGCCCAGCGACGCGGCCTGCGTGTAGATGCCCTCCATGCTCTGGAGCGCGGCGACCTTCTCCTCCACCTGGTCCGCCGGCAAATCCCTGTAGCCGCGGTAGAGGATTTCGCCCAGGTACCACAGGCCCTTCGCCGCCTCCTCGGTGCCGCCGTTGGGGCCTTGTACCGCGGTGGTGAGGGTGGCGATGAGCGCGTCGGCGGGCGCGGTGGGCGCCGTGGTGGCCTGCACCTCGGCCAGTACCGCCGCCGCGGCGGCGCTGTGGCGGTCCAGCTTCAGCGCGGCCTCGGCCGCCGTCTTCGCGCGGGCGTAGTCCTTCTGCTTCAGCCGGGTCTCCGCCAGCATCACCAGGATGTCCGCCTTGCGCGCGCCAGCGATGTCGGCGGCGGCCTCCAGGTCACGCGCCGCCTCCTTGTGCTCGCCCAGCGCCATGCGCAGCCGCGCGCCGGCCAGCCAGCCGTCCACGGCGGCGAAGTCGCCACCCAGCTTCTGGCCCACCTGTTCGAACCAGCCCGCCGCCTCGCCGAACGCCGCGGCCTCCGCCGCGTGCCGGCCCAGCGTCAGCAGCACGTCCGACAGGTACTGGCTCTTCGGGTAGTCCTGCACCAGCTTCGTGCCCAGCTCGCGCTGGGCCTGCATGTCACGCTTCTCGCGCGCCGCGGTGAACGCGCCGTAGAGCGCCTTCTCGCCGATGTCGGAGTTCTTGTTCTCGTCGGCGACCTTCACCAGGCCCTGGATGACGTCGCCCGTCTCCTGGGCGCTCTGCAGGGCCAACTCATCCAGCGCCTCGGCGCGGCTCTGCGTGAGAATCTTCTGCACGTCCGCGCGGAAGCTGGCCGGCAGCGGCGCGCCCAGCAGCTTCTTGCCCGTCTCATCCAGGCCCTTGAAGTCGTTGAGCTGCCGCAGGCTGTCCAGCGCCAGGTTGCCCGCGATGGGGGCTTCCTTGTGCTGCGGGTGGCTCAGCGCGAAGGCGGTGAACAGCTCCGCGGCCTTCGGGTACTCGCCGTCCTCGTAGTAGGCGCGGGCGATGTTGAACTTCACCACCAGGGCATTCTCACTGCGGGGGTAGCGCGACACGAAGTCGGCGCCCAGCAGCTTCATGGCCTGACGCGCGTCCGCCACCTCGAAGGCGTTGCGCGTCTGCGCCTCCTCTGGCTTGAGCGTGGAGAAGTGCGCCAGCAGCGCGGCGTTGAGCGCTTCCTCCTCACCCTTCGCGTCCTTGGCCTTCACCTGGTAGCGGGCCAGCTCCTCGAACTGGCGCGCGGCCTCGGGGTACGCGTTGGCGGAGAACAGCGCGTCCGCGCGGTTCTTCATCATCGTGCGCACGTGCTGCTCGGGCCGGAAGAGGCCCAGGTACGCCTGATAGGCCTCCGCCGCGCTCACGTAGAGCGCCTTGTCGTTCTTCTTCTGCGCCTCCACGTGGAGCAGGGTGGAGAGGTCTCGCGCCATCTCCTCCAGCTCCACCAGGTGCTTCTTGCGCTCGGCCTCCGCCAGCTCGGGGTCCGTCTTGCTCTGCACCGCGGCGCGCACGAGGATTCGCAGGTCCTCGGGGTCCGGCAGCACCTTGCCCTTGGAGGCCTTGATGGCGTCGTAGAGCTTCTGGCCGCGCTCCAGGTCCAGCTCCGGGTCGTGCTGGATTTCCATCAGCTTGCGCAGCGCGGGGATGGCCCACTCGTACTGCTGCTTGATGAAGTAGCGGTTGCCCAGCTTGTCCAGCGCGAGCGCGTACGTGGCGCGGCTGTCGCTGAGCTTCTCGAAGTAGTTGAGCGCGCCCTTGGGGGGCTTGGCCTCGGTGTAGCTGTACACGAGGTCCAGCAGGGCCTCGCGCTTGACGTTGAGCGCCTTCTTCACGTCCACGCCGGGCAGCGGCGCGCTGGCGGCCGCGGCCTCGAAGAAGGTGACAGCCTCCGCGTGCTTGGCCTGATTCACGCGAATCCAGCCCATCTTGTAGCGGGCCAGGTCGTGCACGGGAGAAGGCGGGGCCTCCAGGATGGCCTGGTAGTGCTTCTCCGCCTCGCCCAGGTCGGCCTTGTCGAAGAAGTGGTCGCCCAGAATCTGCTCCGCCTCCAGGCGCAGCGGGCTGCCAGGGAACTTGCGCGTCAGGTCGCCGAGCGTCTTGAGCATCTCGTCGAACTGACCCAGTTCGCGCTGCTCGTGCGCCAGGTAGAACGTCACCTGGTCGCCGTCCTTGAAGTCCGGATACTCGCGCAGCAGCCGGTAGTACATCTGCACGGCCTTCTGCTTCAGCAGCCGCGTCTCAGGGGAGACGATGGCGCCGCTGGCCCCCTCCGGCCGCGACTCGGCCTGGAGGTAGTACACGTAGCGGCTCTTCTCCACGTAGAGCTCGGACAGCCGGAACTGGAGGTCCGGCAGGTAGGGCGCGTTGCGGCTCTTGGAGATGAGGCGCTCCGTCTCGCCGATGGCGCGGTCCACCTTGAAGATGTCGCGCTTGAGCTTGGCGATGAGCTCGTCGCGCTCCTTGGCCTTGGAGACAATCGGGTTGATGCCCGGGCCGGGACGTCCAGCGCCACCCGGGGCGGCCGCGAGCATCGCGGCGGCAATCAGGCCCGTCAGGTGGCCGGTCATGGCGTCTCCTCGATGCAGCGGCTGTCGATGCGGACCCGGTAGGAGCGCAGCTCGTCGTTCCAGTATTCGCCGTCGAAACGGTAGGCCGTTTGCGTGGGCGACAGAATCTGCTCGTCCTCCGGCGCGACAATCCGCGCGCCCTTCTTCACGCGCTCGTACAGCTTCAGGCCCACTTCGTACTCCATCAGGCGCACCTGCTCGGCGGCGCGCAGCAGCGTGTCCGCTTCCTGGCGGACGGCCTCGGCCAGCCGCGCGTCATGGACGCGGACCGCCTCGGCGCGGGACAAGTCATAGAGCTTCGTCAGGTGCGAGAAGAGCCGGTCGCCGAAGCTGCCGGCGTAGCGGCCCAGCCGCTCGCCCTCCAGCTCCAACGTCTCCAGGAAGCGCGCGGCGCGCTGGGTGCTTCCACGGGCGTTGGCGGCGCGGCGCAGGCGCACATCCTGGGTGAGGTCCTCGCGGTTGCGCACCGCCTCCAGCGAGTCCGCGAAGCGCCGCGTCAGCTCCTTGGCGGCGCGCTTGGCCGGCAGGTAGTGGCACAAGTCGCGGTAGATGAGCGCGCGCAGCAGGTACTTGTCCGGCAGGAATTCGTCGCGGAAGGACGGCGCGTCCAGCGTGGTGAGGATGCCCAGCGACGCGCGCGGCTCGCCCAGCTTGTAGCGGGTCCACGCTTCCTCCAGGTAGAGGCTGGCGCGGCCCGGGTCCAGCTCGGGCAGCTTCACGCGGTCATACGCCTCCAACGCGCCCTGGAAGTCCTTGCGCTCGTAGCGCAGGCGCGCCACCGCCAGCGCCGCCTCGTTGCGCGCCTCGCGGGTGAGCTTCTCGTCCTCGGACAGCGCCAGGAAGTCGGAGATGATTTCGTCCGATGGCTCCTTCACCTGCTTCAGTCGGGTGACGAGCAGCGCGAACTTCGCGCGGCTGGCCTCGGGGCTCGTCTCCGACAGCTTGGCGAAGTGGGTGTTGGCCCAGCGCTCGTTGCCCACGCGCAGGTCCACCAGACCCTGCTGATAGTGCGCATACGCGCCCGTGTCTTCCGGGAGGAAGCCCAGGTCCAGCGCGCCGAACACCTGCTCGTCAATCATCACCTCGTCGTGCGGCCGGTCCGTCAGCGCCTTGAGCGTGTCCAGGGCGCGAGGCAGCACGTTGGGGTTGGAGCGCTCGCGGGCGATGCGGGCCAGGTACGAGGCGCCCGCGTGCGTCAGCCCCAGGTCGATGAGGCTGCGCGCGAGGAAGTACTGGCCCCAGGCGTAGTTCTCGTCCGTCTTGGGCGCGGCCTGCAGCCATGCGTGGAGCGGCCCGGCGGCGTCGCGCGGCTTGCCGTCGAAGTAGTCCTTGAGCGCCTTGTCGAAGACGCCCGGGTCCACCTTCTGCGGCGCGGACGGCGGGGCTTCCGCGCCCGCCGTTGGGGCGTTCGCGGCGGGCCTGGCGGCGTCGGGCGCGTCGGCCTTGGCGTCACCGGGGGCCTTTGCTCCCGCCGGAGGCGTGCCCTGGGTGGGCGCGGCCGCGGGGGCGGTGGACGTGGGCTGCGCGGCGGCCGGAGACTGCGCGTCGGCGGGCGCTGGAGACACGAGGAGCGCGGCGCTGGTGAGCGCGGCGATGAGCGAGCGGGAGGTCATTCCGTGGCGCCGAAGTTGAACGCGGTTCCGAGCTGGATGAGGGGCACCTGGATGACGCGCGTGGCGCCCGTGAAGACGGTGTTGTTCGTCACGTCCAGGCGCAGCGACAGCGTCTTGCCCGTGAAGAGGCGCAGGCCGAGCCCCACGTTGACGGCAGGCCGGAAGCCGCCGTCGCGGTCGAGCTTCACCACCGTGCCGCCGCCCAGCAGGAAGGCCTCGATGTGCAGCACCGACTGATTGAGGAAGGCCATCTTCCCGTAGAGCGGGCTCCAGACGAGGTCCGAGCCCACCATCCACTGCACCTGGTCCTGGAAGGCCGCGGCGTTGGGGGACGTATTGAAGTCGCGCTCGAGCTGGGTGCGCAGGCTCGTCTGGAGGTTGTAGCTGTACGTGCCGCGCCCGACCTGCCACGCGAAGGTGTCAGTGAAGTGGTACGTGTATCCGACGGTGCCCACCAGGCCCTTGTAATAGGCGTTGGCCGGCAGCACGCCGACGCCGAGCAGCAACTCGTGGTGCATCCGGAATCGCCGCTCCTGGATGGCGGACACTGCGCCGGGATTCTCCAGCGCCTCGGCCTGCGCGCGGACGAGTCCGGGCGTCAGCAGCAAGAGGATGAGCAGGGCGTATCGCACGGTGGGGGC
>NZ_SRLV01000154.1:0-9737 GCF_006518205.1 Myxococcus sp. CA005
GCGGGGGGATGTGGATGCAGATGGGCAGCGCCATGGGCTTCCTCAAATCGGCTCGGCGATGGGGCGCACTACGCGGCCAGCGATGGTGACTTGGGCCGCTTCCAGAGAGATAGCTCCCACCGCGCGCAGGGTGAGGGCGGTGGTGGCCTCCAGGGTGACGGTGTTCTCCTCTGCGTCGAAGGTGAGGCAGTCGCCCGTCTTCCGGTTGGTGAGCTTCAGCTTGCGGTGGCCTGCGGACTCGTCCAACTCGACGCGGAAGGTGGGCGTGGCGAGGACGCGGTTGTCGGGCGGAGACACCTGGGCTTCTTCGGGCACCTCGCTCTGACCGCCGGGCCGCCCCCAGTGCGCGCTGAGGTAGTAGGGGGCGTCGACGTCGCCCTGGTTGAAGAAGACAGCGACCTCTGCGCCCACCTCGGGGACGGCGAAGAAGCCCGTGTCCTTGGCGCCACCGCCGGAGGTGCCCAGAGGCCAGGCCCAGGCGGACTCGGGCTCGAGGACACCGGGGATGCACACGCGGACGCGGCCGAGCTGCGCCTCGTCCTCGCGCTGGGTGACGTAGCCCACGTACATGCCGAGCAGGCGCGTGTCGTGGGCGAGGAGGTCGTCGTCGAAGCTGCTCATGGTGGGCTCGCTACCTGGGGAGACTCATTCCGGCTTCGGGGTCCTCGACACCGATGGGCTGCCCGTCACGGCGGTACTCGATGTACCGGGTGCCGGTGTCCCTCTCGAATGCCTCCACTTCCTTCAGCGCCCCAGTCGTCTCGGGCGCACTGGTGTTGGGCTGTCCGCCCTGGGGCTGGCCCTGCTTCTCGGGGCTGGCTTGCTGCCGGCGGCCGGTGCCGTCGCGCGACAGCTTCAAGTCCGTGGTGTAGCCGGAGGAGGAGAGGACGTGCTTCGCCTCGGTGACGTAGTACCGGCCGGACAGGAAGCTGGAGATGCCGCGCACCTCCACGACGGACTTCGCGCGCAAGCTGGGATTGCCCACCACCTGGAGGGACAGCTTCACCGTGCCGGCTTCCGCGCGTCGGAAGCGGGCCTCGGACTCGCGCTGGGCTTGGGCAGGTGTCGATGCCGAGGTGGGCTGGACGTTGGTGGTGCTGTTGCGGAGCTGCAGCGACGTGGTGCCCGTGCGCTTCTCCACCACCTCGAGAAAGTCCGCGAGGGTGGTGCGCTCCACGGTGGCACTGCTCGCCTGGACTTCGATGGTTGCCTTGGCCATGGCGTCCCGGCCACGGACGCCCACCTGGCCCACTCGACGGCCCAGCTCCGACTCGACGTTGACGGAGAGGATGTCGCCGCGGCCCGCGTCGGCGTACCACCACAGCACCTGGGTGGGCGCGGCGGCCTGGTTGCGCGGGCCGAAGGTGAGGCCCCTATCGTCGACGTGGAACTCGAACTCCTCCCGCGCGGCCAGGCGCCGGAGGAGCCTCGCGTCCGTCTCCCCGGCCTGGTGGATGGTGTCGAAGGACTCTCCGGTGTCCTCGACGTGGATGGAGTCCTCCTCATAGCCGTACTCGGCGGCCACCTCACGCACCACCTGGGCGCGCGTCTTGCCCTTCCAGGTGCGCGTCTTCGCTTCGCGGTGCATGAGGACGCTGAGCGCCTGGCCCTCGATGGTCAGCACCTGAAAGCCCTTCAGCCTCTTCACCACCACCCGCCGAGGCGGCGCCATGAGCCCCGGGTAGCCCCAGGACACCTCCAGCACCGCGCCGCCCACGAGCTCAGCTCGGTCGAAGAGGGACAAGTCGAAGTTGTCCAACTGGAGGGACAGCTTGTCGGCCTTCGTCGCGGAGTCCTCGAAGGTGAGGCCGAGGACTCGGCCCTCAAGAGAGAGGGGCTCGCCGCCGCGGGCCTTCTCGTGTGCCAGCAGCGTGAGGCGCACGCCAGGCGCGCTCCTGTCGAGGGGCCGCGTCATTCGCTGGCCCTCCGCCGCTGCTCGCTGAGGATGACGTCGGTGAGGACGCGCAGCGAGGGGATGAAGAGGCGCCGCCCAGCCTCCAGCTCCAGCGTCGCGTCGATGATGGGCTCCGGTTGGTAGTCCGCAATCGCCCACCAGAAGCCGCAGGCGCGCGGGAGGGGCGCGAAGTAGCGGCCGGCCAGCCCCCAGAGAGAGTCGCCCTGGGCAACGAGGTGGATGCGCGTGTCCGCGTGCGGCTGGAAGCCGTAGGGGACTCTCTCGCTGAGGAAGAGGTGGCCGGCCTCGTCCCGGAGGCCGAGGGAGAAGGAGTAGCGGCTGCCGGCGTGAGGGGCCACTACGGCACCTCCTGGCGCAGTTGCTCGGAGGTGACGCGGGTGTCGAGCACCTCCTCGAAGGTGACGGTGGCGGTGTAGACGAGGACGCGTCCGTCGACGGCGAGCTGGCGGTAATGGAACTCCACGCTGGCGACGACGCACTCCACGGTGAGGAGGCCAGGCCAGAGGACGAGGACGCGCGGTGGTGCCGTTGCCAGCACACCCTCGGTGCCCGCCGGGGGCACGGTGAGCGCGCGCAGGAAGCCGCGGAACGCCATGATGTTGGAGGCGTCGGCCTGCTGCGTGGCGAAGAAGGCGTCGAGGTAGAACTCCACGCCCGCGAGCTGCCGATTGGAGGTGCCCTGAAACTGGAGCACCTGGTGAGAGAGGCCGGGCACCGCGAGGCGGTTCCAATTCACCTGGAGCTTCTCCACCAACTGCGTGGGGTTGAAGAGGCACTCCATGGCCTCGCCGGTGAGGACATTCACCAGCACGCAGCGAGGAGGACGGGCGAGGCCGGCAGCGATGGACACGTGGAATCCCGCCTTTCAGTACGCCGGCATGGGGGAGAAGCTGCGGGAGGCGGCGTCCCTCTCGGCGCGCGCCGTGGCCTGGGCCAGCACCTCGCCGTCCACCTGCAAGCTGACGAGGACGGGCGCGGCAGGAGTCGAGGCAGGCTGCGAGGAGAGCACCTCGGACTGGGGCAGCGAGGCCTGGAGGGCCGCCACCGCCGGCATGGACGAGGACTCCAGTGGCCAGTCCACCGGCGAGGTGGGCGAGGCCGCGGAGACGGCAGTCACAGGTGTGGCGGCGCTGCCGGTGGCGTCCTCGAGGCCGAAGGCGACGGACAAGTCCCGATGGAGGCCCAGCCGAGCTGACCGCAGGGCCTGCTGGAGGCCGGTGTCCGTGCCGAAGAGGCTCGCCACGGCGTCCACGACGCCGAGGATGGCGCCCACCAATTCCAGGAGGACGCCGGAGATGGCGTCCACCACGCCGAAGACGACGAGCTTCATCCCCGTCCACGCCTCGGCCCAGTCGCCGGTGAGGATGCCACTGAGCGTCAACACCACGCCCCAGAAGACGTCGACGATGCCGGAGAAGGCCGCCAGGGCCGCGTTGAGGATGCCTCCCACCACGGACACTGCGAGGGAGACGGCGGACACCAGCACGCCCACGACGGTGGTGATGTTGCCGATGGCAAACCCAATGGCTTGTCCCATGAGCGCCCACCCACTGCTGCCCTGCTGCAAGGCGGAGTTGGTGCCCAAGAGGCCCGAGAGGGCCCCGGCGAGGACGCGGCCCAGGTGCGCCAGGCTGCCCAGGAGGACGTCGACGCCGGCCTTCATGTAGCCCCACTGCCCCGCCAGGCCCTCCACCACTTCCGCGGCGGCCGTCAGGCCCCTGACGACGAAGTCGAAGACGCGGGCGAGGGCGCGGCCCACCGTGGCCCCCGCGTCGCCGAAAGCGGCGAACTTCGCGGCGGCGGTGGCCGCGTCGTCCCTCTCGGAGAGGAAGCCCAGCGCTTCGCCCACCCGCCCTAGCGTCGCCTGGAAGGCGTCGAGGGTGGGGCGCGCGGCTTCGAGTCCGGAGGAGAAGCCGTCGGCCAGGCCGGAGAAGAAGCTGTGGACGCGGTGTGCCCACAGGTAGAGGTTGATGAGGAAGTCCTTCAGCCCGGAATTCTCGGCCCGGCCCAGCTCCTCCCGCACCGCGCCGGAGAAGCCTCCGTCCTCGAAGAGCTGGACGAGGCCGCGGAAGGCGAGCGTCACCTGCTCCTGCACACGCCGGACGAAGTCTCCCAGCCCCCCGAGGTTGTGACGGAAGGCGTAGGCGAGGCCGGCTACGGCGACGCCCAGCAGGACGACAGCGGCTACCGCTGGCAGCACCGTGGCCAGGAGGCTGCCCAGCGTGAGGCCCAGCACCTTGAGGCCCACCACCAGCAGCGCCAGGCCCACCTTCGCGGAGATGACAGCGCCGACGAGAGTAAGCAGTCCGCCAGCTCCGAGCGCGAAGGCTGCGAAGGCTCGCTTCACCGGACCGGGCAGGGACTGGAAGACACCCAGCACCTGCTGCACCGCGCTGGCGACGAGGGTGACGAAGGGTTTCAGCACCTGGCCGAAGGGCTCTCCGAGGACGATGGCGAGCGTCTCCAGGTTGCCGGCGAGCAGCGTCTTCTGGCCCTGAAACGTGTCCAGCATCTGCTCACGGAACTTCGTGGCCGTGCCGCCCGCGTTCTCGAACTCATCGCGCAGGTGCTTGAGGGCATCTGCGCCGCGGACAATCTCTCCGGTGTCCTTGCGGATTCCGTTGGTGAACTGCGTGAGGATGGCATTCACGCCGCCGAGCGCCTCGCGGCCGAAGGCCTTCAGCAGGAAGGCGGAGCGCTGCGCCGCCGTCATGCGTTCGAGGGCCGGTGCCAGCTCGTCGAGGATGCCGAGGAAGGAGAGGAAGTTGCCTTTGGAGTCGGTGACGGCAACGCCCAGGCCGCGCAGGTGCTCTTGCACTTGCGGGTCCGCCATGCGCTCCATGGCCACGGCCACGGCGGTGGATGCTCTCTCCACGCCGGGGACGACATTCTTCACCAACCCCAATGCGATGAGTGTCTCGGGCAGGGATTGATTGAGGGCCTGTGCACCACGCGCGGCGGTGCCGAGGGCGAGGGGCAGCTCATTCGCGCTGAGGGCGAAGACGTTGACGGCTTGGAGCATCTGGTCGACGGAGATGGCGGCCTTGTCGGTGGAGATGCCGAAGGCCTTCATCGCTTGCGACGCGAGGCCCGCTGCGCCCTGGGGCGTCAGCTCTCCCAACGAGCCACCCGCCAGGTCCAGCACCGGCAGCAGCAAATCCATGGACTCAGCGGCGGTGAAGCCGGCCTGGGTGAGTTCGCGAAGGCCCAGCACGGACTCGGTGGGGGTGAATTGCGTGGCGAGGCTTGCCTTGATGGCCGCGTCACGGAGCTGCCCGAGGACCTCGGCCGAGGCGCCAGAGACGGCACCCACGCCCGCCACGGCCTGCTCGAATTGACCGGCGGTGTTGGCCAGGGACAGCGACGCGCCAAGGGTGACGGCGCCCGCCGAGAAGAGGGCCATGGCGACGCCGAGCCGCTCGAAGGCGCCCTCAATGCGCGCCGTGCCCAACCCCACGCGCCTGTCGAGGCTCATGAAGTTGCGCTCCACGCCCTGAAAGGTGCCAGAGGCCAAGTCCCGCGCCGTGAAGACGAAGCCCAGGCCGAGGTTGTTGAGCATGCGCTACCTCCGCTTCGCGGCCTTCTCCAGCGCCTTGGCCTCCTGGGCGCGCTGCTGGCCCATGCGCTCCAGGAGCCAGTCCCTGTCCGAGGTGGGCAGCTCCAGCGCGTCACCGAGGGGAGCTGCGAGGCCGCTGCCTCCGTGCTGGTGCCAGCACAGTTGGAAGAGGCCCTCGCGCCACGTCTCTAGCGTCACTCGCGGGAAGAGGTGGTGCGCTCCCGACGCCTCGCCGTCCGCTGAGTCCCCGGAAGGAAGAAGCCCCGGTCGAAAGGGAGCTCCACCTCCTGTCGCATGAAGCACTGGGCGCACTCGACTTCGAGGGTGGTGTCCACGCCGCAGTCGACGGCGTCAAACTCGTCGACGAGGAAGTCGGCGTCGCGCAGCGAGAGGTCCTCGAGGAAGCGGCGCTTGTCGCGCGCATCCACTCCGTCGACGTCCAGTATCCGGTAGGCGAGGACGGAGGACAGCAGCTTCTCGGGGGCCGCGCGCTGGAGCTGAGGCAGGCGCCGCTCGTCCTCACCCGTCAGCAGCTTGAAGCGCACGCGCGTGCCGGCGTCCGGCAGCGTCGTCTCGAAGCGGTTGCCGGCGACGAAGGAGGCGCGGCTGGCGTCCGAGAGGACGCGCACCGGCAACTGCGTCAGGTCCAGCTCCCAGTCGATGCGGGCTCGGCAGGCTGCACTCTGACAGGGGACGGCGAAGGCGTACTCGGGGCCGTAAGTGAGGACGCGCACCTGGAGGAGCGCGTAGAAGCGGTCCCCCTGAAGCACTTGGCCCCAATCCACCTTTCCGTCGGCGAAGGCGTAGGGGCCTGCCTCCTGCATCTCCTCCCAGCACGCGGAGAGCAGCTCATCCACCTGGCCGCCGCTCTTCGCCAGCTTCCTATCCGCGAGGACGCGCTCCTCCCGCACTCGCATGCCGCGAATGCGGCCCGTCAGCCCCGAGGGGCATGAGATGATGTCCGCCATGTCCTTCCTCCGGGAAGGACAAAGGCCTCGGGCGACAAATCGGGGACATCCTCAAGCGCGTTTCATTTGACGACGGTGGTGCCTGCGCGTGTTGGCTTGGCCACACAGAGGACACCTTCAGTAGCTCAATAACGGTGGAAAGTTGAGCCGATGGTCCGCCTCGTGGCTAATGAAGTGCAACCGCCATGCCCCATACCTCGAAACTCTCATGCCGAGTGGTGTTCAGCCCTCAGGCATGGGGGCAGGTGGGGCGCATGCCGCAAGGCACATTCGTTGTCGTGCAGGAGGCCGTCGCCCTCCTTGCGAGGGAAGGACGCGTGCAGCGCTCGTCAGGAGGCACCACCGCCACTCGGCTTCGGTTGGCCCCAGGGCCGCTGGACATCATCTGCGAGTGGGACGAAACACGGCGCACGTTGACAGTTGTGGATATCGTCTCCGTGCCCGCTGAGGCTTGTTGAATTCGCGGGCGGATGTGGCGCTGCCTCTGAATGGGAACCGCCCACCCGCGTGCAAGGCCCACGGGTGCTACGTCGCTGGCTGAGTCCTACTTGGCCAGCTCGAAGGAATCGTAGGTGAGGGTGACGCTTTCGATGACATTTTCATCGGACTCGTTGTCCCACTCGCCCGCGACGAACTTCACCGGCCAGGCGCGGGAGAGGCTCCACCGACGCAGCGTGGTGCCGTCTCTGTCTTGCTGGACGATGTCGAGGTTGCGCTTGTAGAGGCTGTCTGGCAGGCCCAGGCCGCTGGTGGTGTGGACGACGTCCTGGAACCAGTCGAAGAGCTGGTGGTCCTGCGTGGCGCCTCTCTCCAGGGTGACGTCGGAGAAGGTGAGGCGCCCCGGCGACTTGTTGGGGATGAGGCTGCCGCCCTCGAAGTATTGGACGTTGGCGACCTCGACGGACAGCTCGGAGCATTTTTGAAAACCTGAGTGCCCGAGGCCGTCAGCCTCACAGAGGAACTTGAAACGCTTATGGAAGCTGCGCGGCTGTCCGATGATGGCCATGGGGTGCTCCTCACAGGCCCGCCGAAGCCAGCTCGGCTTCGAGGGCGCGGGTGTCCTGGGCGATGCGCAGGACGATGAATTCGGCCGGTTTGTTGGTGGCGAGCCCGATGCGCGCCACCAGCTTTCCGGCGAAGACGACGGACGGCGGGTTGAGGGCGTCCGAGACGTCGACGAAGTAGGCCTTGGCGGGCTCCTGGCTGCGGAAGGCCCCGTTCTTCATCTGCGCGAGGAGGAAGGTGGCGATGGAGCGCCGCACCTGGGCGCGCAGCCCTTCCGTGTTGTTGCGGTGCCGGGCGAATTGCAGGCCCGACTTGAGACTGCGCTCGATGAAGGACACGCCCCGGCGCTCGGCGACGTAGGGGAAGTTGCCGCCCGCCTTCAGCGTGCGGCTGCCGTCAATGAAGCGCGGCAGGCCGGGCCCCGTGGTGAGCGGGTTGATGCGGCGGGGGTAGACGATGTCCCGCTTCTTCTCGTCGAGGCACTCCTTGGACTCGAAGCCGAGGACACCGAACATGCGCCCGGCTTCGATGCCCGCGGGAGCCTCATACACACCGCCGGGGCGCGCGGCGTCGTTGCGCGCGAAGACGCCGGCGATGATTCCAGAGGGCGGGACGACGAGCTGCTCCACGTTGCCGAAGACGCCGCGGGCGGGGTTGAGCACCTTCACGCGGGGCCAGTAGAGGGCCGCGTGCTCAGAGAGGCCTTCGAGAGCCGCCTCCTGCGAGACGTAGGAAACCATGTCCGCCGCCCTGTAGCCCGCGGGCGAGTCGAGAATGGCGAACACCAATCCGTTTCTCGCCACCTCGCAGTAGCGCACCATGGCGTTGTGCACGGCTGGCGTGGCCCGGCCGGGGACCAGGAGAAGCGTGAGGTCCTGCACTTCGTCGAGCGCGTAAAAGACCGCTCCCGCCGGCCTCCGAGCCGATGAAGTCCGTGTCGTTGAGGCCGACGAGGCCGTCGGTGCCGCCTGTGAGTGCCACCGTCTGCTCGTCAGGGAGGGCGCCGGGTTGCACCATGAAGGCCCGGACGTAGCTGCTCCCGGTGCGCTCGTCATTGAGGACGCGCTCGGCGTAGCGCGCGTCGTCCTCGGCCGAGGAGAGGTTGGGGAAGGACTCGCGGTAGGCGCCGTCCTCAAGGACGAGGACGTCAAAGGTGTCGGGCGCGCCAGCCGTCGCGGGGCGCACCTCCACCTCGATGCGGTTGGCGTAAGCGCCCGCATCCTTGGCCTCCAGATGGAGGACGTCGATGGCACCGGATGCGTCGCCCGTGTGCAGCAGCGCGTCCAGTCCGAGGCCGGGGCCCGCGTCTCCCTGTACACGCAAGGACGCGCCAGGGCCCGTGGACTGGGTGCGCACCTGCAGCGTCCCAAGAGAAGAGGGTGCCACGCGGACGCCCGCCACCGCTGCCTCGACGAGAGCACGCACCTCCGCCAACTCGACGGCGCGCAGACTCTGGACGTTGCCGCTGCCCACCTGCGGGCCGCCGGGGAAGCCGAAGACGTCGCCAGCCACCTCGTCGTCCACCTCCAGGCGGCTGGCGGCGCCTTGGGTGTCGCTGGCGATTCTCAGCACACCGTCCTCAACGAGGGCGCGACCCCCAACGAGTCCGGCGTTGAGGACGGCGGCGACCTCCTGGGCGGTGGCCTGGGCGATGTCGCCGAAGGACTCCTCGAGGAATGGGATGAAGACGTCCCGCCCGGCGTCGACGCGCACGCGGAGCGCCTGGCCGGCGGTGAGGGCATAGGGCCCAGGGCGCCCCGCAGAGACGGAAGCCGCTGCGCCGGAGAAGATGACGTCCACCGCTTCGGCGCCGTTGACGGACACCTCCAGGCGCTGGCCGTCGGCCAGGGTGAAGGGGGGCCGCAGGGTGCCACGCACGACAGCGGGCGTGGGCCCGCCGCCCGTGGTGAGGGCCGCCGCCGCACGCGTGGCCGTGTGCGACTCGGGGTTGGAGACGTCCTCGTAGTGGACGGTGCGCACCGCCCAGAGGTGGCTGCCGCCCTGCTCGAAGAAGCCCATGGCGGCGAGGGCGAGGTCCGAGTCCGGGGTGAAGCCTCCGAAGGTGGCCTGGTACTCCTCGAAGGAAGTGCACAGCACGGCCTGGCCGATGGGGCCGCGCTCCGCCAGGCCCACGGCACCCGCCACGGAGGTGGGCGCGGAGGGAATGCCGCGGACGCGCGGCTCCTCCTCCTCAACCACGATTTTCGACGACAGCAGCGCACGACTCACGAGGCACCTCGCTTCTTCCGGGACACGCGCGCGGACGCTTCCGACGCGGGGAGGAGGGATGGAG
>NZ_SRLV01000155.1:0-9589 GCF_006518205.1 Myxococcus sp. CA005
GGACGGTGGGGGGCTTCTTCTCCTCGGGGCGCTTGCGGAAGAACAGCTTCCGGGCGGCCAGCACCATCAGCAGGACGAAGAGGGCGGCGGCGCCAATGCCCACGACGTCGCCCGCGGGGAAGCTGTCCGAGGGGGGCGTGCCGGTGCCCGGCTGTGTGGAACCCCCGCCCGGGGTAGGAGCGGGAGAGGGGGCGGGCGGCACCTGAGCGGTCAGGGCGTCGAGGGCGTTGGGCGTCTTCATGTGCGCGGGTTCGCATACACCAACGCGCCGGTGGATGCAGCGCCCGTGGCCGGGTAGAACCCGGTCGTGATGCGTCTCAAGCCCTCTTGTGTCCTGCTCCCGTCGCTCCTGCTGCTCGGCAGCGCCTGCATCGTGGAGGCGCCCGGCGGCGCGAGCGCGCAGGAGCGGCGTGCGGCCACCGTCACCCAGGTGCCCCCGCTGTCCGTGAAGAGCGGCGCCAACCTGGGCGGCAAGGTGGAGCTGGTGGGGGCCACGGTGGAGCCCGGGCGGCTGACGCCCGGAGACCAGGCGAAGGTGGCGCTCTACTTCAAGGTGCTCCAGCCCATGGACGACGACTACCTCATCTTCGTCCACGTGGAGGACGCGGACGGCCGCGCCGAGCGCATCAACGTGGACCACAAGCCCGCGGGTGGCATGCTGCCCACGTCGCAGTGGAAGCCCGGTGAGACGGTGAAGGACGAGTTCCCCGTCTACGTGCCGCCCGGCTCGACGGCCCGCGCGCTGAACATCTGGCTGGGGTTCTGGGAGCCGCGCACGGACTCTCGGCTGCGAATCCTCAACCCGAACGCCGTGCGCAACGACGGCAAGGACCGCATCCTGCTGGGCCAGGTGCCCGTGGCGCGTTGAGCCGCGGCTGAGCGGGCACCTGGGCGCTGCTGGCTACTGGCAGTTCGGGGGCCCCATGCAGGAGTAGGTTGCGGTGAACCCGGCCCTCATCGTGGTGGTGTTGACGCGGGTGCAGGTGCCCTGCGTCGTGACGACGTTGCAGAGCCCCCGTGGACACGCCTGTTCGGCGAGGACCAACGCGTTTTCCTCCGCCAGGGACCATGCGGCCGGGCAGTTGAAGCCGGAGGCATAGCCCTGGGATGTGCGCTGCGTGCTCTCGCAGGTACACGGCGTCGTCGTCGGACAGTAGGTCCGGCTCCCGTTGCACTCCACCCAGCCTCCGTTGTCAGCGCCGGAGGTACAGATGCCGCTCGCGGAGCCGCAGGTGATGGACGTGCCATTCGCGCACTGCTGGCTCACCTGACAGGAGAGCTCCGCTTCGCTGCTGCCCAGTTCCAGGGACTCCTCGTGCGCGTCGCCCATGTTGCAGGCGGACAGGACCAGGACTGCGACTGCCGCCAGGACGCTTCGTTGCCAGTGCCTACCGGTTTGCATTTGCATGCCGGAGACACTAGGCCCGTGAAGCAAAGCCCCTCCATCGTGGAGAACCGCAGTTCCCACGCCGAGGAGGGGGTTCCACGCGCTGACTTCAGAGGGAAAACGCCGGAGCGGCCGTGTAAGCCGAGTTCTGTTCCCACCCCTTTCGGGATGGGCGGTGAACATTCATCTAGGGCCCTGGTTGCCCAGGGGCCTCATCAGCGAGCAACCCGAACGCATGGGACGGGCCATCCCTGTCCTCCGTACGGCGAGGACGCGCTCCTATTGGCTCTTGCTCCAGGTGGGGTTTACCGAGCCGTCCGAGTCACCCCGGACGCGGTGCGCTCTTACCGCACCGTTTCACCCTTACCCGCCCCTTTCGGAACGGGCGGTCTGTTTTCTGTGGCACTTTCCTGCGAGTCGCCTCGACTGGCCGTTAGCCAGCACCCTGCCCTCTGGAGCTCGGACTTTCCTCCCGCCACCCATGACTGCGGTGACCGGCGTTCACCCGGGCCGCTCCGGCACCTTGCGCTTACAACAGCCGGGCAGGGGCGGTCCACTCCAGGGCGTCCACCGGGCTCAGGAACGTCCGCTTCCGCGCGCGCAGGCGGCGGCCCGTTCGAGGAGCAGCGCGCGTTCTCGCGCGTTCGCCGTGAGGGCGGCGGCCTGCTCGAACTCCGCGCGGGCCTCGTCGAGCCGGCCCAGCTTGGCGAGCAGGTCTCCGCGGACGCTGGGCAGCAGGTGGTATCCCTGGAGTGACGGCTCCGAGGTCAAAGCGCCCACGAGGGCCAGCCCCGCCGCCGGGCCGAACGCCATGGAATGGGCGACCGCCCGATTGAGCTCCACGACAGGGGAGGGGACGACCTGGGCCAGCGTGTCGTAGAGCGCTGCGATGCGTGCCCAGTCCGTGGCCTCGGCCGTGCGCGCGCGGGCGTGGCAGGCGGCGAGGGCGGCCTGGAGCGCATAGGGGCCCTGAGCGCCTCCCAGCGCCTCGGCGCGCTCGAGCGCCGCGAGGCCTCGGCGGATGAGGAGCTGGTCCCAGAGGCCCCGGTTCTGTTCCAGCAGGAGGACGGGCTCGCCCTTCGGCCCGACGCGCGCTCGTGAGCGGGACGACTGAATCTCCATCAAGGCGACGAGGCCATGGACCTCCGGTTCCTTCGGCGCGAGCCCCGCCAGGATTCGGCCCAGGCGCAGGGCATCCTCGCAGAGCGCGGGGCGCATCCAGTCATCGCCGGCCGTCGCCGCGTAGCCTTCATTGAAGACGAGGTAGATGACCTCGAGAACGGTCGACAAGCGGGCGGCCAGTTCCTCGCTATCGGGGACGTCGAAAGGGACGTGTGCCTCCGCGAGCGTGCGCTTGGCCCGCACGATGCGCTGGGCCACGGTGGGGACGGGGACGAGGAAGGCGCGGGCAATCTCCTCGGTCGTCAGGCCTCCGAGCAGCCGGAGCGTGAGCGCCACCCGTGTCTCCTTGGAGAGTACCGGGTGGCAGGAGACGAACATCAATCGCAACAGGTCATCGCCCACGACGTCGTCGAGCGCGGCGTCCAGGTCTGGCGCGGCCGTGCCTTGCAGCGACTCCAGTTCGTGACCGAGTTCCTCGTGCTTGCGCTCGAGGAGCTTGCCCCTGCGCAGTTCGTCGATGGCGCGGCGCTTGGCGGTGGTCATGAGCCACGCGCCCGGGTTGTCCGGGACGCCCGTCTCCGGCCATTTTTCGAGCGCGGTGACGAGCGCGTCCTGTGCGAGTTCCTCCGCGCGGCCCACGTCGCGCACCATCCGCGCGAGACCCGCGATGAGGCGCGCCGACTCGATTCTCCAGACCGCCTGAATGGCCCGTTGTGTCTCGGTGGATGCCGTCACGGGCGTAACTCAATCACCGTTCGTTCGCGGCACAAGGGGCGTGCGCGCCCGGCATTTTCTTTTTGAAAGTGCGGCGTGTACCGTCGGCGAGCCATGCGGCGGCTTGGACACCCAGCGGGTAGTCGGTCCGTGAAGCTGCGGTCCACTGCCTCTTCGGGGTACCCCCGGGGACAACTCATCAGGAGCACACCGTCACGCGTGGCCGTCTCCGCGGCAAGCCGCAGTTCGGGCCACGCAAGACACGACAGGTGGGGCCAGTCCGCCGCATGGCGTGAGTGTGGAAGATGAGCGAGCGGCACGTCGTGGCTCAGGCGCTCGCGTCCGCGTTTCTCGCGGGGCCATGGATGCTCAAGGGGCTCGTTGAAAGGGGCACGGAGGTCGTCGGAGGACGGGCGCCTTGGGTGTCGTCCCTGGCTCGCAGCGCGATGATCTTCTTCCCGCGTCCGCCGCATGCGCGGATGGAGTTGCTCGGGGACTTGTTGGCTTCGCGCCCCGCGTTCATGCGGGGCTTCACAGACCCTTCGGCGCGTGCGCGCATCGTGCGTTGGATTTCGTCCGAGCCGCGGATGGCGCGGCAGCCGTGGCCCGTGCCGTCGCTGTCGACCCAAGCCGAACTCGCGGAGTGGTTGGGGGTGACAGGGGCGCAACTGGACTGGCTGGCGGATGTACCGGGCATCGAGCGCACGTCCTCGCCAGGGCGGTGGCGGCGCTACCGGTACACCTGGATTCCGAAGCGCAGCGGCGGTGAGCGCCTGTTGGAGCGGCCGGGATTGGACCTGGTGCTGGTCCAGCGCAAGCTGCTCCACGACATTCTGGACCACATCCCGCCGCACGACGCGGCGCATGGCTTCGTCGCGGGGCGGAGCGTTCGTCGTTTCGCGGAGCCTCACGCACGGCAGGCCGTCGTGGTGCGAGTGGACATCGAGGACTTCTTCTTCGCGGTGCGGCCCGCGCGAATCTGGGCGGTGTTCCGCACGGCGGGATATCCGGACGGCGTAGTGCGCGCGCTCGCGGGCCTCTGCACGAACCGCACACCCAGCGCGGTGGTGTCGCAGGCGCGGCGGCCGGATTCACTCGCCGATGCGAGCACGCGCTGGCGTCTGGCGCGGAGGCTCGAATCGCGTCACCTGCCACAGGGGGCGCCCACGTCACCCGCGCTGGCCAACCTCGCGGCGTACCGGCTCGACGTCCGGCTGTCGGCGCTCGCCGAGGCGATGGGCGCGCGGTACACGCGATACGCGGATGACATGGCGTTCTCGGGTGGTGACGCATTGGCCCGGCGCACGCACAAGTTGCTGCGGTACGTGAGCCAGATTCTCCGGGAGGAGGGCTTCACGCCGCGCACAGGGAAGACGCGGGTGATGCACCGGAGCACCCAGCAGCGGCTCGCGGGCGTGGTGGTGAATGATCATCCTTCGATTCGCCGTGTGGACTACGAGCGGCTGAAGGCCATTCTCCACCTGTGCCGCACACGAGGCCCCGCGAGTCAGAACACCGAGGGCCATCCCGACTTCCGAGCGCATCTGCTGGGACGCATCGCCTGGGTAGCGCACCTGCATCCAGCCCGGGGCGCGAAACTGCGCGCCACTTTCGACCAGATTGCGTGGGACTGACGCCCACGCCTTTCGACTACCCGACGGGCCAGTAGAGCTTTTTCAGGGGGACCAGCGCCCGTGTCTCCGCGTCGAGGTTCTCGTACTGCTCGACCAGAAGCTCACGAAGGTCGGAGAGCGTGAGAAGTCGGAGGGGAACCGAGGAGCGGTCTGCTTCATAACGCGCATCCTTGGTGAACCCGCCCGTGCTGACGTAGAGGCATCGGTCGCCCTGCTTGCGGCCCCCGAGAAACGCACGAATCGACTGGGAGTTCATGGACTCGCCCACGCGGTGCTTCACCTCACAAAAGATGCGGGGTTCCTGGAGGCCCAGCCCGTCTGGCGAAGCGAAGATGTCGACACCTCGGTCCGCGCCAGGTGCGGCGACGCGCGTGCGGTAGCCCATGGCGCGGAGGATGCCCGCGACGAGTTCCTGCATCTCGCTCCAGTTCAGCCTTGCGATACGGTCCTCGATGAATTGTTCGGCCTTTTCGAACTGCTCCTCCCGGAGCACCGCTTCAGTGCCCTCGTCGCTGTCCACGGCAGGGGCCGGCGTGGGCGCCAGGGACGCTACGGGACGTTCCAGTTCCACGGCTTGCGCCCAGAGTTCCGCGGTGGCTTCCGCGCTGGGCCGAAACAATGTGGCGATGGAGCCGAGGCCGTTGCGAGTCGCCGCGCTCAACTGGTTTCGCAGGACGTGGTGCGTCCAGCGAACGCGGCGGACAAGCGGAGGCGGCCCGGCGCGGTTTTCGACGCCCGATTCGATGCGCCCCAGTAGGTAGACGCGCTCGTTCGGGTCGTAAGTCACCGCGCTGTCGCCTTGCTCAACATCGCGCATGAACCGGCGGACCTGGGCCGCCCAGACTCGTCGGGTGCCTTCCTTGTCCTCCGGATATGCCTTGGCGAACCGGGCTTCAAGCTCATCCGCGCTCAAGTCTGGCGCGAGCGGGCCGACCTTGTCCCATCCGATGCCGACGTGCCCTTCCGCCTTGAAGGCATCGAAGAACGCGGCATCGCGGCCCGCACGGATGAACCACAGGCGCTTGTTGGCAGTCACCAATTCCCCCCCTGATGTCCGTCCCTGGAATGACTACATCCGCTCGTCGATGGCGCGGTTGCTCATCTCATCCGCCTCGGCGTTCTGCGCGCGGGGGACGTGGTGCAGCTTCACCTTGGTGAAGCCCTTGAGCAGCTTCCGCGCCTCTTCATACAGCGGCTTCAGCGTCGGGCTCTTCACCTGGTAGCGCCCGCCGAGCTGACGAATCAGCAGCTCGCTGTCGGCGAAGACTTCCACCTCGCGCGCGCCCAGTGACTGCGCATGCTTCAGGCCCAGCAGCAGGCCCATGTACTCCGCGCAGTTGTTCGTCTGATGCCCCAGGAACCGCCCGAGCCGCGCCACCACGTTGCCTGCGGGGTCCATCAGTACCGCGCCCGCGCCTGCGGGCCCTGGGTTGCCCCGAGCCGCGCCATCTGAATAGACGCGCAGCCGCGGATGCGATTCGGAATCGGGCGCCGCATCCACCGGCGGGCTCATGGCCCCAGCCGGCACCTGCGTGCCCGGAGCCGACGCAGCGGAGGCTGGCGACATCCCGCCGAGCCGCTGTGCGGCATCCTCAATGAGCTGCCCGAGGTGTTCCCGGGTGAGGCCTCGGAACGCACGTACCGTCCCTTGCAACGGCTCCTCACGCGCGATGTGGCGGAGGATGTCGATGATGGACGGCGCGGGCATGTCCACGAAGCCGTGCCGCTACTTCGACGCCGCCGGGGTTTCCTGCAGCGCTTCCACCGCGTAGATGATGCGGTTGCACGAAGGACAGATGTCCGTGCCCAGCCCGGTGCGAAGCTGGTTGTAGAGCTGCGGGGGCACGTTCATGTTGCAGCCCTGGCAGGTGCCGGCGACCACGCCGACCATGGCGGGCAGCTTCTTCTTGCGCACCACCTCGTAGCGGCGCAGCAGGGTGGCATCCACGCTCGAGGCCACTTCGGCACGACGACCTTCCAGCCCCTTCACCTGCGACTCGGCCTCGCCCAGCTTGCCGCGCAGCTCCGTCATCCGGCCAGACAGGCCCTGCTGCTTCGTCGCGTAGTCGGCCTCCTTGCCCTTGATGGCCTCGCGAGCGCCGCCGAGCTGCTTCGTCAGCTCCGTCAGCTCCTCCGCCATCGTCAGATTGGCCTTCTTGGCGATGTCGATTTCACGGGCCAGGGCGGAGTACTCGCGGGTGGAACGCTGCTCGCTCAGCCGCGTCTCCCACTTCTTCACCTTGTCCTTCTCGTCCGTGATGTTTTGCTCGAGCTGGGCCTTCTGCTTCTCCATGTCGGAGACGCGTGCCCGTTCCGCCTCGATGGCGCTGCGGGCCACACCCAGTTCCCGCTCCAGCTCGGCAATCTGACGGGGGTGAACGTCCGCGGCCTTCCGGAGCGAGGCGACCTCGAGGTCCACGTTCTGCAGCTCCGCCAGCGCTTTCAATTTCTCCCGCAAAGTTGCTGCCTCCCACAGGGCCGCACCGTGTACGGCAACGGCCTAGTTCTTGTACCAACAAGGTTAATGAGGGTCCAACGTCCAAATAGGCCACGAGTCATCCCTCGTGGCCCTTGCTGCCATGCTGCATTTGAAACAGCTTCACGCACCCGTTAGACCGGAGCGCGTGCTTCGTCCATCCTTCGTCATCGTTCTTTGCGCGCTCACTCCTGCCTGCAAGGAGTCCGCGTCTCCGCCGCCCGCCACCACCACTTCGCCGGCCATCGCGCCCGCCGCCACGAACACGAAGTGGGGCGTCATCGAGGGGCGCGTCCGTCTTACCGGCACGCCCCCCGCACCCGCCCGCCAGCCCACCATCGGCACCGTCGTCTCCGTGTGTGGCGAGGAGACGGAGGAGCGCACGCTCGTGGTGGGAAGCGAGGGCGCGTTGGCCCACACCGTGGTTTCCCTTAGAGACGGCCACGCGCTGCCCGCGTCCGCGCGCGCCGCGCCGGAACCCGTGCTGGACCAGAAGCAGTGTGTCTATGACCCGCCCGTGCTGGCCGCTCGCACCGGCAGCACCCTGGTCATCCGCAACTCGGACCCCTTGGTCCACAACGTTCGCGCCGCCTCCGGAACGAACCGCGCCTTCTTCAATGTGGCCATGCCGCTGGAGGGCATGATGGTGAAGCGGCGGTTGCCCGCAGAGCCAGGCGAGGTCCCCATCCACTGCGACATCCATCCGTGGATGCGCGCGCGCGTGCGCACCTTCAGCCATGGGTACTTCGCGACCAGCGGCGCGGACGGGCGCTTCCAACTGGAGGTCCCCGAGGGCACCCACACCCTGGTCCTCTGGCACGAGCGGCTTCCAGAACAAGCCCGCACCGTGACGGTTCGCGCCGGCGAGCGCGTCCAGGTGGACGCGGAGTGGCCGGTGGCCGACCTGAAGTAGCCCGCCAGTCCGTCCCCTTGAAGGATTCCGGCGCTCGACGTCTAGAAGGTTGAGAAGCCGCGAATCGATTGGCGTTTCCGTTCCAGTAGAAAAATTGTTATACGGACGGCAGAAGCCACGACCGAGAAGAGGGGGCCGAGTCATGCAGCAGCAACCAAAGAAGCAAGCATTCCCGAGCAACGGCATGCGCGGCCTGGAGGCGCCCCGCAAGGCGGCGGTTCGGCCCATCGGCATGCAGGAGATGGGGCCGACCCTGTACGAGCAGCTCCGCCGCGCGCTGGTGGAGCTGACGCCCGTCTCGTCCAACTGAAGCCAGGCCGTCCGGGCGCGAACGCCACGGCCTGAAAAGCGAAGGGGCTCCCGGCTTGCGCCGTGGAGCCCCTCGTTTTTTGCGAACCTAGATTTCGTCCTCTTCGCTTTCGCCTCCCGCCGCCTCGTCGTCGTCGAAGGAGTCCAGCTCCTCCTCCTCGTCTTCGCCGCGACCGGCGGGTTCCTCCGGTTCAATAGGCTCAATGACCTTCGGGGCGGCGGCGAGACGGCCACGCCTTCCCTCGGGCTGGGGCTTGAGCGCCGGGCTTTCCCGCTGATCCGCCCCACACTTCGGGCAGATCGGGTCCGGCTTCTTCATGTCGTAGAACTTCGTCTGGCACTTGAAGCAGACGTGTTTTGTTCCGAGGTCCTTCGCCGGCATTCGCCACCTTGTGTTAAAGGCGAGTGAAGACAGGGGGGAGGGCGGCTCAATAGTTGGGCCGCAAGACAGAGTCAACCTGTGGTTTGCGCCGGAGATTTCTAGCGGTAGCATCCGCCCGCGTTTTCCCCCGGAAGCTGGACGCCCCTCTTGAACTTTACCTGCGACAATTGCCAGAAGCGGTATTCCATTGCGGACGAAAAGGTCCGCGGCAAGACGGTCAAGGTCCGCTGCAAGAACTGCCAGAACGTCATCACCGTCGAAGGGCCCGCCGAGGAAGAGAACACCCGCGTGGTGTCCCTCGCGGACGTGGAGCGCATCCGCGCCCAGGAGCGTTCCCTGGCGGAGCCTGAAGCGAGCGCCGCCCCGGCGGCCGTCATCAGCGCGCCCATCGCGGCCGCTCCGGTGGCGAAGGCGCCCGCGGCCGCGCTGCAGACGCCCTGGGACGATGAGCCCACGCGCGCCGCGCCCATGAAGGCCACGGGTTCGCCCTGGTTCGTCATGGTGCGCAACAAGCAGGAGGGCCCGCTGGACGAAGGCGCCCTCCGTGAGCTGGTGGCCACCAACACCGTGAATGGCCGCAGCTTCTTCTGGCAGCAGGGCATGGCGGACTGGAAGCGCGGTTCGGACATCCCCGAGCTGGCCGGCCTCTTCG
>NZ_SRLV01000156.1:0-9534 GCF_006518205.1 Myxococcus sp. CA005
CCCAGGGTCCCTCCCCGGGCCAAGGTCCCCGCCATGCCGGCCCGGACGCTGGCCGCCCGGCCTGGCCGCTGGCTGTGGACCTGCCGCGCGGGTTTCGAGGCCCACCTCTTCGAGGAACTGGAATGGGCCGGCGCCGAGCCCCGTCTGCTGGGCGAAGCCCTGGTGGAGAGTGACGCCGTCTCCGGCCCTCCGCCCGCCTTCGCCCGCGCAGGCTATCAGGTCGCTGCCACCCTGACAGCCACGAATCCCGAAGCCATCGCCGACGCGGCGGCCCGTGCCGTGCTGGCGCTTCCCGGGCGGACGCCCTGGGCGGTGCAGGCCTTCACGCCCGACACCCCGCGTGGCAACGCCCTGGCCCCTGTTGCGGAAGCCCTGGAATCCGCCGTGTCCGCCAGGCTGCCGGCAGAACGCCGCATCGAGGACGCCCAGCGGGCACGCGAGGCGGGGGCGCTGCTGGTGTCCCTGTGTGTGGCGCCGGATGAAGTGACGGTGGTGGGCGCGGTGCACGCGCGCGAGGCCGTGTCCCTGGCGGCGGGCGGACGCAGGCGCATGCGGCGGGCTGGAGACGCGCCGTCGCGCGCGGCCATGAAGCTGGAGGAGGCCCTGGACGGACTGGCCTTCGAGCCTGGGCGCGGCGATGTGTGCGTGGACCTGGGCGCGGCGCCGGGCGGCTGGACGCAGCGGTTGGTGAGCCGCGGCGCGAAGGTGGTGGCGGTGGACCCGGCCCGGCTGATGCCGGAGCTGACCGGGAACCCGCGCGTGAAGCACGTCCAGGAGAGCGCCTTCGCCTATGCGCCCGACGAGCCGGCGGACTGGCTCTTCTGCGACATGGCGTGGCGCCCCCTGGAAGTGGCGCAGTTGCTGGCCAAATGGGGCCGCCGCGGTTGGGCGCAGCACCTGGTGGCCAACATCAAGCTGCCCATGAAGGACAAGAACCCCATCCTGCTGCGGGTGCGCCACACGCTCGGCCAGGAGGGCGGCTGGGAGGGGCTCACCGTCCGCCAGCTCTACCATGACCGGGATGAGGTCACCGTCACCGCGCACAAGATGAAGTGAGCCCCTGCGCATTGGCGATGGACGCGCTACACAAGGAGCGCAATGCCCTACCCACTCGACGACGCCACGGCCACCGCCCTCATCGCCCTCCATCCCTGGGTGCTCACCCGCAGCCCCCAGGCCCCGGTGCAGGCCGCCGTGGAGGTGCTCGTCCAGGCGGAGCAGGCCCGGCGTGGCCAGCCGGACGCGAAAACGGGCGCACTCCAGGTGCCTGCACTCACCCAGGGCAACCTCCTCAAGGAGGAGTACGACTTGTCCACCCACGGCCATCATGACGGGTGGCGCGTGGGCGCCGTCATCGCGGACGTGCAGGGGATGATCAACGTCAACGCCCGCTTCGGCTTCCCCACCGGGGACGCGGTGCTGCGCGCCACCGTGGAGTCCCTCTCCGCTCAGTACCCCGGCGCGAAGGTGGTGCGCATCCACGCGGACGCTTTCGCCGCCCTGCTCGTGCCGACGTCGCAGCTCACGGTGGAGGAGCACCTCGCCGCGCCGACGCGCGAACGGTTGGCGCAGGGCGTGCGCCCTGTGCTGCCCCCGGGAACGCCCGACGCGGACGTGCCCTCATGGACGGTGAGCCTGCTGGAGTTGACGGTGGACGCGCCCTCGCACTGGCAGGTGCTGGGGCCGCTGCTGTGGGCGGAGCTGGAGCGCACCCACGTCATGGAGCGCACCGGCCGCGCGCAGGGGCTTCAGCGCAGGCGCATCCGGCTGGATGGCTCCATTCCCGGCCCAGCGACGCTCTGAGCGCGCACGGTCGCGACTGAGCGCCAAGCCATTCTGGCCATCCTCGCTGGGTGGCCACTGCACCCGCTCCCGGAGCCTCAAGGGGACTCACGGGGGAGCGTTCCTTGCGTCCGGCGAAAGGGGCCTCAATACCGAGGCGTCATCCACCCGCTCCCGGAGCCCTTCGGGCTTCCACGGGAGCGCGCTCCTTCCGTCCGCAGCGAGGCGCCTCGACGAACCACCGAGACGCCATCCCTCCGCGCCGGCTACTCCTCGAGGATGAACTTGCGGGGATTCTGCCCGATGCCGTTGACGCGGACCTCGTAGTGGAGGTGCGGACCCGTGGAGCGGCCGGTGTTGCCGACGGCGGCGATGTGCATGCCGCGCTTCACCTTGTCGCCGGCCTTCACCAGCATCTTCGACAGGTGGCCGTAGCGCGTCTTGATGCCGTAGCCATGGTCGATGACGAGCACGTTGCCGTAGCCGCCCTCCAGGCCCGCGAACACCACTGTGCCGTCCGACGGCGCGAAGACTTCCTTGCCGTGCGGCGCCGCGATGTCCATGCCGCCGTGCATGACGCGGTCCGCGGTGTACGGGTCCAGGCGCGAACCGAAATCACTCGTCACCCAGCCGCGCGCGGGCCAGATGGACGGAGTGGAGGCCAGCAGCGACTTCTGGTCCTGGAAGTAGGCCTGCAACTCCTGGAGGCTCTGCTCCTGGCGGGTGGCCTCCGCGCTCAACCGGTCCAGCCGGCCCATCAGCGCCTTGGGCGTCTCCGTGGAGGTCAGCTGCGTGAATTGCGTGTCCGTGGCAGGCGCGGACGTGCCCGCCTCGGGCTCCGTCGGCCCCATGGCCAGGTTGCGCTGAGGATCGGACAGCAGCGTCACCGCGCGCAGCTTCTGGTCGAAGCGCTCCACCCGGTCCAACGTGGAGCCGATGTGCTCGATGCGCTCACGCACCGACTTGAGCTGCGAGCGCAGCGTCAGGTTCTCTTCGCGAAGGATGCGGTTCTCGGAGGCGTCCGCGGCCACCTGGAAGTAGTGCACGCTCGCACCCACGCCCAGTCCCACCACGAGCATCAGTCCCATCCCCACCTGAGTGAGAAAGGACCGCTGGATGGTGTACCGCTTGACCGGAGCGTCATGGTCCGGAATCACCATCAGTGTGAAGGACTTTTTCGCCACGGGACAGCTCCCCTGCTTGCGTGGGACTACTGGCGCAGCAAGCTAAGTCGCTTGCTCTCGCGCAACACCTCCCCCCGCCGCCTACCCCTCCCGCTTCGTCGCCCACCGGCATTTCGACTCGGCTGGAAACGTTGGGGCAGCTACCACTCACATTCGAAGAGTGTCAAGGTCAACAGACCCGCAGGGAGGTCTGCAGGCCACGTGCAGACTCTGGGTGTGTCAGGCTTCCACTCGCACGACGATGACGGTGATGTTATCGTCACCACCACGTTCGTTCGCGAAGTCGATGAGACGCTTGGGGACCTCTTCGAAGGTCCGCGCCTTCACCACGGTTTCGTGGATCTCCCGGTCCTCCATCATGTTCGCGAGGCCGTCCGAACAGAGGAGAAAGACGTCGCCGGGCTCTGACACCAGCCCCATGACGTCCACCTGCACCTCCTCCTCGAAGCCGACGGAGCGGGTGATGATGTTCTTGTAGCGGGAGTGCTTCGCCTCTTCCGGGGTAATCATCCCCGCTTTGATCTGCTCGTTGACCAGCGAGTGGTCCTCGGAGATCTGCTGGATGAGGTCACCGCGGATGAGGTATGCGCGGCTGTCACCCACATGGGCGAAGAAGGCGTGCTCGTCGCGCACCACCAGGGAGATGACGGTGGTGCCCATGCCGGACAGCCGCGCATCTTCCTGCGCGGCCGTGAAGATGGCCAGACAGGCCCGCTCCACGGCGGTGCGCAGCGCCTCCGGAATCGGAGAGTCCTGGAGATTCGGGACGGAAAGGAAGGGGTTGTCCTTGCCTTCCCGCGCCCGGCGCATCTCTTTGTCGATGGTCTCCACCGCGATGCGGGACGCAGTGCCGCCACCCGCATGGCCGCCCATTCCGTCGGCCACGACGTAGAGCTGGAGCTCATCATCAATGAGGAAGCTGTCCTCGTTGTGATTACGTTTGCGCCCGACATCCGTCAGGCCGGCGGAAATTATCTTCAAGCGGGAGGCCGCGGTCTGCCCTGCGGTGCTGGACACACCCGGGATGCTATGTGAGGCCCAAGGACGGGGCAAGGACACGGATGCAATCTGGCGCACTTCACGCGGTGCGTCGGAGCCGACCCCGGGGGGCCCCCTCCGGTCCAGACTCCCTGCGGGCCCGAGTCCCCAGCGCCCTGTTGGCAGAACGCACCAGGGCCTCCGCTGCTCCCAGGGCCTCACGCGTCACCTCGACGCCCGACATCATCCGCGCCAGCTCCCGGGTCCGTTCTGCCCCTGCATCCAGTACCACCACCTCCGAGACAGTGCGCTCGCCCTTGAGGCCCTTGCGGATGAGCAGGTGGGCATCCGCATAGGCGGCCACCTGCGGCAGGTGGGTGATGCAGAGCACCTGACGGTGGCTGCTCACGTCCTTGATCATCCGCCCCACCACGTCCGCGATGGCGCCGCTGACGCCCGCGTCCGCTTCGTCCAGGATGTAGCACCCGCCCCCGTCACTGTCAGCCAGGGCCTTCTTGAGTGCCAGCAGCAGCCGGCTCGCCTCACCGCCAGAAGCCACCTTCGCCAGCGCTCGCGGCGGCTCGCCAGGGTTCGCGCTGAAGAAGAACTCCACGTCATCCATGCCGTCCGGGCGCAGCGAATCCGATGGTGTCACCCGCACCTCGAAGGCCGCCTTGCCCATGGCCAGTTGCCCCAGGCCCTCGCGCACCTGCGCGGCGAACGTCACCGCACTGGCCGCACGCGCCCGTGTCAGTGCCGCAGCGGCCTTCCGGGCCCGCTCCTCCACCTTGCGGCGGTCGGCGGCCAGCTCTTCCAGGATTTCCTTCCGGTTCTCCAGCGTGCCCAGCTCCACCTCGATTTCGCCCCGCTTCTTCAGCAGGCCCTCCAGGTGCGTGCCGTGCTTACGGCACAGACGCTTGAGCGCGTCCAGCCGCTCCTCCACGTCCGCCAGCCGCGAAGGGTCCGACTCCAGCCCCTCCACGTACCGGTTGAGCCGCCGCTGCGCCTCCTCCAGCTCCGACAGCGCGGTGCTCAGCGCCTGCGCCACCGGCGCCAGCGTGGCGTCACACTTCACCGATTCGTGCACCAGCCCCAGCGCGCGGCCCACCGTCTCCACAGCGGACTGCTCCTCGCCGGACACCAGCAGCTCCGCTTCCGAGGCGTGGCGCTTGAGCTTCTCCGCGCCGCCCAGCCGCTTGCGCTCCGCGTCCAGCCGCGCGTCCTCGTCGGCCTCCGGGTCCAGGCGCGTGATTTCATCGAGCTGGAAGCGAAGGAACTCGGCGCGCTCGCGCACCTTCGCCTCGTCTCCGCCCAGCGCCTCCATGCGCGCGTCCATCTCGCGCAGGCCGGTGTACTCCCGGAAGAAGGCCGCGAGCACATCCTCCAGGTTGCCGTACCGGTCGAGCAGCACCCGGTGCAGCCCCGAATCAAAGAGGCTGACGTGCTCGTGCTGGCCGGCGATGTCCACCGCCCCACGCGTGAGCTTGCCCAGCACGCCCACTGTCACCAGCGAGCCGTTGACGTAGGCCTTGCCGCGCCCGGTGCGTCCCAGCACCCGGCGCACCAGCACCTCTTCCCCCAGGTCCGGCAAGCCCAGCTCCTCCAGCCGGGTCTCCAACGCGGGAGTCCGCGCGAAGACGCCCTCCACGGACGCCTCCTCACAACCGGCGCGAATGACATCCGCGTCGGCGCGCCCCCCGAGCAAAAGGCCCAGTGCATCCACGAGGATGGACTTGCCCGCACCTGTCTCACCCGTGAGGACGGTGAGGCCGGCTCCGAACGCCACCTCCACCTCCTCGATCACCGCCACGTTCGAAATCCGCAGACCCAGCAGCACGCGCGCCCTCCAATGTCCGTACGACGGCTCTGGTACCTGAACACCCTAGCAGGTCCGACTGACACTGCACAGGCGTTCGGGTTGAGCGCACGGATGGCGGGCGGGAGGGGAAGGGGCCTCGTTGGGGCCCCAACCTTGCAAGTCCTCAGATTTCCGTGAAGAGCTCCTGGATGTCCTGCTCCGTGAGCGTCCGGCCCATCTCGTCGCCGTCCCCACCGAGCACGCCAGCGGCCAGCTCCCGCTTGCGGCGCTGGAGGGCGAGGATCTTCTCCTCCACGGTGCCGCGGGTGATGAGCTTGTAGCTGATGACGGCGCGCGTCTGCCCGATGCGGTGCGTACGGTCCGTGGCCTGGTCCTCCACGGCGGGGTTCCACCACGGGTCGAAGTGGATGACGTAGTCGGCCGCGGTGAGGTTCAAGCCGGTGCCGCCCGCCTTGAGGGAGATGAAGAAGAGCGGCGGACCGTCCGGGTTGTTGTACTCGTCCACCTTGCCCATGCGGTCCTTGGTGCGACCGTCCAGGTAGAGGTAGCGCAGGCCCTTCTTGTCCGCCTCCTGCTTCAGCAGCTCCAGCATCTCCGTGAACTGGCTGAAGACGAGCGCGCGGTGGCCTTCCGCCACCAGGTCCTCCACCAGTTGGAGGAAGCGCTCCACCTTCGCGCTGGGCGGCATCAGGGTGCCGGGCGGCATCTTGAGCAGGCGCGGATCGCAGCACACCTGACGCAGGCGCATCAGCGCGGCCAGAATCGACACGCGGCTGCGCTTGAAGCCCACCTTCTCGATGCTCTCGTGCACCTTGCGGCGGCTCTCCTCCAGCACCTCGCGATAGAGCGCGGCCTGACCGGGCTCCATCTCGCACCAGGCGACGCTCTCCGTCTTCGGCGGCAGGTCCTTGGCCACTTCCGTCTTCAGGCGACGCAGGATGAAGGGCTGGATACGGCGGCGCAGCCGGTCCTTCGCGGTGCTGTCGTTGGCCACCTGGATGGGCTGCTCGTAGCGGTCCCCGAAGCCATCCGAGCTGCCGAGGAAGCCCGGCATCAGGAAGTCGAAGATGCTCCAAAGCTCCGACAGGCGGTTCTCCAGCGGCGTACCAGTGAGCGCCAGACGCGTCTCGCTGGGGAGCGCCTTGCACGCCTGCGCGGTGGCGCTGCCCGCGTTCTTGATGTTCTGGGCCTCGTCCAAAATGATGTAACGGAAGCCAACCTGGGACAGCTGGTCCAAATCACGGCGGACCAGCGCGTAGGACGTGAGGACCAGGTCCATGCCCTTCAGGTCCTCTGCCCGCTCCTTGCGGTCCTGACCGTGCCACACCATCGTCTTGAGGCCCGGCGTGAAGCGCTCGGCCTCGCGCTCCCAGTTGGCCAGCACGCTGGTGGGCGCCACCACGAGCGACGGCTTGCGCCCCTCGTCGTTGGCCACCTTCTGCATCAGGCTGAGCGACTGGATGGTCTTCCCCAGACCCATGTCGTCCGCGAGGATGCCGGACAGGCCATGGCGGCGCAGGAACCAGAGCCAGGACAGGCCCGCCTCCTGGTAGTGGCGCAGCGTGGCCTGGAGTCCCTCGGGGACGCCCACCTTCGGCACGCCCGCCGACTCGCGCAGCTCCATCATGGCCTGCCGCGCCTTGGCCTCCACCTCGGTGAACTCCCCCAGGTCCGCCAGCAGGTCCAACGCGACGGCCTGGTGCAGCGGCAGCCGCGTGCGCGAGCGGCCCGGCAGCGCGCCGGCTTCCTCGAGCAGGTCCGCCACGCGCTTGATTTCGACGGGGTCCGCCTCCGCGAAGGTACCGTCCTTCAGGGGGACGAAGCGGCGGCCGGAGTCCAGCCACATGCGCACCGCGCCCAGGTCCACGGCCTGGTCGTCGGTGACGAACTCCGCATCCAGGTCGAACCACTGCACGCCGCTCATGCCCACGCGGATGCGCGGCTTGAGCTTGGGACGTAGGCGCACCTTCGGGGCCTGCACGCCAAAGCGCTCCCAGTCCTCGGGGAGCGAAGCCAGGCCCCGGGCCCAGAACTCAAGCGCGGTGTCGGCCGTGGCGTCGAACACCTGCGCCTGCGGCTCGAAGCGCAGACCCAGATCCAGCAGCAGCTTCCCCGCGCCGCGCTCCAGCTCCTCGCGACGCCGGTACAGCTTGCGGCTGTCCCCGCCCACGCCGCTGGCGTAGCCCAGGTGCGTGGCAGTGGGGGACACCGGCACCGTCGTCTGGCCGTACTTGGCGGCCAGTTGCACCTTCACGCGCTCGGGGTTGCCTTCCAGCATGAGCATGAAACGAGGCTCCACGGCCTCGTCCACGTCGATGTCGTCCGCCTTCAGCGCCATGCGGAAGCGCGGCAGGTGCGCGGCGAAGAAGGTCAGCACCCGGTCCAGTTGCCCCGTGGGGAAGGACATGCTGGGCTCGAGCAGCCACTTGCGCAGCAGCCGCGGCGGGAAGTCCGGCTCCACCGGGTGCAGGTTCTGCCCCTGGATGACCCAGGTGCGCCGGCCCGACAGGAGGATGACGTCCTTGAGCGCGTAGCTCGCGTTGTCCGGGAAGAGCAGTTCGATGCGCGCGGTGGCGCCGTCCGGGCGGGACTCCAGATGAATCTGGGGCCGCACCGGCACCTCGGTGTCGATGAGCGCCGTGCCACGGTAGATGACGCGGCGGTGGCGCAAGAGCTCCAGCGCCTCGCTCAGCTCCTCGTCGGACAGGACCAGGCGCGAGTCATAGCGGTGCTCGTGGCGAGACAGCTGCATGAAGACGCGCTCGTCCGCGGGGGAGATGCGGCCCCCCGTCTGCAGCAGCCGCTTGACGTGGATGGGCCCCTTCGTCTGCGCGTCCTGCCGGCGCACGTCGATGATCCACTGCCGGGTGCTGCCGTTCCCCGTGCTGGCGGCCGTGAGGCGGTAGAAGAACTCGTAGTCGGGCTGAGAAGACAGACCGAGCCAGCTCTCCACCTTGGCCAGGGCCGGGAGGCTGACCGGGTCGCCGCTCGATGGCACCGGCTCCACATGGGGCTCGTCATCGACGACGGCTTCCTTCGGCTCGGGAGCGGCGGCGACGGGCTCGGCCGGGCGAGGCGCGGGCGGGCCGGGCGGACGGAAACGCGCGGCGTAGATGAGCGCCGCGGCCACCACGTGCTTGCAGTGGGGGCCTTCGACGTTCCACGACGGGCAGGTACAGGTCGACGTGGCTCGGCCATTCCCCAGATGCAGGGCCGTCTGATACCGCTCACCGGACGAACCGGCGACCTGGGCGCTGATGCGGTCCCCTTCACGATTGAGGCCGAAGACGCGGCGCGACTCCGCCACCTCTCGCCCCTGCTTGAAGGTCGTGGGTTGAACTTCGGCCTTCAGGGCACGGAGCCACTGGGTGTCCTGAGGCGGGAGGATCTCTCGGATATCGGCGGTGGATTGCACGGCTGGCACAGGCCCCAGGCTCCAAATCGCCAGGGAACCCGTTGAACTACCACAGCAACGAGGCTCCCGGTCGCGGGAAAAATCAATGCGTCCGCCAGCAGAATCCACCGCTGGCATCAAGCTGTGAGAGCATCAACCCCCGCCATGGCCCGGACCGTCCGCTTTCGCGCCTCCGATACCCGCCTGCTTTTCTGGAAGGCATCCGGCACGCCGAGCCGACGCGCCGGCCCTCTCCCCAGAGGCGGGACGCCCCCGTGAGGCCATTCCGCCTGACGAATGCCCCCCGCGGGCAGGGGTCCGTCGCCATGGCGACAGGGCGGGCGGCCGTCCGAGCCTTCCGTCCCCCGGTCCTCCCC